>NZ_JADEVX010000060.1:0-23155 GCF_015207925.1 Microcystis sp. LEGE 00066
AACCCACACCCTACACCCCACACCCCACACCCTGCCCCCAGGAAAACCTTTTTCAGCAGACCCTATTTAATTGTTGCTAACTATAATTGATAACAAGAGCGTTTTTTGTGGTAAGATGGTTGACCTAGTGTAGATATGGTAAACGTTAAAATGTCTATCACCCATATTAATAATCTTCAAGACCAGATTTTGCAAAGTATTAAGACTTTACCGCTAGAAAAACAGCAACAAGTCCTTGAATTTGTCAAATCCTTACAAAGAAATTCACGTTTTCAGAAATGGGATAATATTTCAGATGCAGAAGCACAATCGCTACAAAATGAATTTGCTCAAGAGGATATTAGCTTTTCAGAAAGTATTTTGCCCGATTATTTATCTCACCTTGAACAAGAGGATAAGAAATAAATGCGAGGCGATATTTATTTAGCTGATTTGAATCCGAGTCATGGTTCAGAACAAGCTGGTATTCGACCTGTTATTATTGTCCAACATAACAATATTGATCGCTTCACTAGCACTGTTTTTGTATAGCGTTTTTCAGTCTGCTGAGGTACAAAAGTTATGGATTTTAGGCAAAAGGGAAGAGGCAAAAGTCAAAAGGGAAGAAAAATATGTGTACCTCACTAGCTTAGGAAACGCTATAATTACATTAACCAGTAATTTACGTCACGCACAAATCCCCGGAACAATGGTTATTCCCGCAGGAAAAGGAGGCTTAAATCAGGAATCAGTAGCCTTATGTTATCAAATTGTTATTATTGATAGACAACGACTTCAACGACAGTTGGGGACACTTTCTTCTAGTTATTTACAGCAATTGGAAGAAGCGATGCGATACACATTAGATTTAACATAAAACACTAATAATATGAATGTTTAATTAGTCTAATTTTTTTTTCTGGAAAACTTGAACTTTAAGTCTCCTGGTACTTAGTACACTCGAGGCAGATTCAACCCTGAAGCATAAACTAAAACCATCCAAATTTTCAGAAAAAGAAACCACAAAAGTGGGCTAAATTGTTTCTAAAATACCATAAATTCTCCTTTATTCAGTCAATTGAGTAGGGGCATTTATATCATATTTCTATGTTATATTGAGGGTATTTATACCGCTTTGCGGAAGGCAAAAGTCTTATACCATAAGCTTTTCATGTTCCTAATTTTTACAATCCAAATCAATCATTAATGCTACGAGTATAAAATAATTAAAAAATAAATCCACATCCCTATAACTTTGACAACTTCACTCTTCTGGAATAAACTGATAAACCAAACGATGCTGACAGAACAAATTAAACCTTTAGCCAAGCAAAAATATCCACTGCTGATATTGACCAACGTTCTAAACCTTTAATCACTGCTAAAGACTCATTATTTCCTTCAGTTGCAATATGTACTTTCGGTAATCCTGTTTGAAAAACGGTGACTGACTTTGCTAAAGGATCAATCAACCAACCTAATTCTGTTCCTTGTTGTAAACAGAAAATAATCTTTTCCATCCCTAAGGTAACAGATTGTTCAGGAGACATAATTTCAATAATCCAATCGGGATAACGTAAAAATTGATCGGCCATTTCTCCATCTAGATCTCTTGGCAAATTCTCCCAACGAATCACCGCAATATCTGGCACAATTGAACGTTCTGCAAAAGTACAACGCAATTCAGGTAGAGCATAAGCTAATTTTTGAGGTTTAGTCTGTTGATTAATGGCAGAGGCTAACTCAAATTGTAAGATGCTATGTTTTCCTTTGGCCATAGGTTTTTGAGTGACAATTCCATGATAATATTCCCTAGCAGGCTTAGTTTCTGGAAGGGCAAGAAATACTTCGAGGGAAAGGGCTTGTTTATCTTCTATTGTGGTAAACATTAATTGATTTCTCCGATCTTGAGTTGTTTTCTATTATAAGCTCCTGACTCCTTACTCTCAGGACAATTTTTGATTTTTACCATAAGTCCAATCTAAAAATACGGGTTTTTCTTTAAGCTCTAGCACGAAAAATTTGATTAGCCGTGAGGTTTAACTCTGGAAAAATCCCTGAAATAAGACGTTGATCCTGTTTAAATAAATTACCTTGATATTCTCCATCGATTAATTGATAGATAGAAATGGTGGGTTCTTTGGGGCTGCCGATATATCGGGCCGAACCTTTGGCTAAATAATCGATAATCCAATATTCTGCGATTCCTAATTGTTCGTAGTCATCGAATTTTTTCAGATAATCATCTCGCCAATTGGAACTGACAATTTCAATAATTAATTTAGCTGATGTTGCCAAAGAAATTGAGGAAGCGGTTTCCCAATAGGGATCATTAACTAGATTTTCTCTGTCTAAGACAATAATATCGGGTAGATAACCTGTATGGGGTCGAAGGGGTTTTACTGCCGCAGTATTGGGGATAAAATAGGGCAATTGCCGTCTTCTAATCTCCAATCCTAACTCGATGGTCATAAAACCGCTAATTTCTTCGTGTTTTCCGATCGGTCGCATCATAGCCAATAATTTTCCTGCGATTAATTCGTATTGTTGTCCATCATCGGGATATTGATTAATATAGTCATCAAAAGTCAACAATTGGGGGATAGTTTGGGTTGTGGTCATGGCAGTTAGGGTAAATAAGAGAGATGATTTTTCTAGATTCTAACTCGATTAACGACGTTGCCACCAAGTCAATCCAGCTAGGATAAATCCTACTAAAGGCATCACTACCATCGCTATCCAAAAAATAGCGTTAGCTTGCAGGGGATTTAAATTGATTCTTCTATTTTCTGGTTCCTTGGCCCGGATAGATAAGGTGGCTGTTTCACCACTGGCTAACCACTGCACAGAATTTAAAAATATATCTCCGTTTAACTGTTGTTCAAACAGTCCATCGCTGGCAAAGCTGGCATTACCAATCACGATTAATTTACCTTTTTTTCCAGTCAGAGCAACTCCTAGATCAAAGGGTCCGGCTAAATCTTTTTCAGGGTTAAACTGGAGATTCTGATCATTTAAATCACTCTCAGCCCACATTTTATCATTAGTAATCATTAAAGATACGGCTTCAATTCCTTCCACGGGAACGGTAGCGATGGGACGAGCAAAGGGAAAGATAGAAATACCGTTAGCAAAATCGCGAGTAATCGGATGATTGCCGTAATTGGTAATAATCGGACTAGCCGGACCTAAACCGATGATTTCCCCGGCACCAGAAGCATCAATAATAATCCGATTATCTAGTTTCACACCCCAAGGGGTTAATAAGGGTTCTAATCCGGTTTCGGTTTGGGGGTCAATCAGTAATAAAATTTTGCCTCCTTGCTCAAGATAGTTTTTTAAAGCGGTGACTTCCTGGGGAAATATTTTTCTTTTGGGACTGGCAATAATAATGACATCGGCATTATTGGGAATGGTGGAACGTTCCACTAGATTAAGTGGTTTTACTTGATAACCTTTTGCTTCTAAACTATTGACTGCTTGCACTAATCCACCTTGAGGCTCTTTGATGGCATTTTCTCCATGACCTTGCAGAAAGTAAGCGGTTAAAGTGCGATCGGTTTTAGCGGTTTCGATGGCGTTACTCAGTTTCACTTCCGTGAGACTTTCCTCTTCACTAATAGTTTTCAGAGGCTGTTTTTTGTCACCATACTGTAGATAGACTCTGGACAGATTATCATCGGCTAGTTTTTTGAATTCTTGAGCGATATTGGGTTTTTTCTCCGGGTTAACTATCTCGTACTGAAATTGGGGGTTTTTGCGTTGATAATTGGCTAAAAGTTCCTGTTCGTTGCCACTGATTCCCCGGGTTGAAAAAATCCAGACTTTGACTGGTTTTGACAGATTGGTTAATAGTCTTTCGGTTTGGGGGGATAAACTAAAGATTTGGTTTTCGGTTAAATCAACTCGATAGGGATAACGGAGGGCGAGAAAGTTAATTAAACCGATAACACCGAGGACAATAATAGTAGTAATGAGGGTTTGAGTGCCAGTGCGGGTACTTCTTTTTTGCCAAAAGTCTTTGGAAGTGATTACTAATAACAACAGCCACCCTAGAAACAGAATAGCCCCGGCAATTAATAACCCCAGAGAGAGGGATGACCATTGACCGGAGATTAACCCCACGGTTAAGCCGGCACTAGCCAGAAAGAGGGCGGGTATATAGAGAAATTTACCGTATTTTTGCCAGGATCTCATAGTTAGTTTCTTTGATAACGGTCCGCTTCGATCGCTTGAGTAGTTAGGAAGATTCCCAGCAGAATATAACTGAGGAGGATGACTAAACTACTACTGTCAAAAATTCCCCGCACGAAATTGTTAAAGGGTTGATACCAAGATAGATGGGAGAGCAATTCTTTCAAGAAAAATCCGATCTGTTCTCCCACTTCTCCTCCAATGCGATCTCGAAAGAAGGTTTCGGCATTGTTAGCAATTACATCCAGTATCCAGATAAATAAGATGGTGATAAAGGTGATGATGTAAGCAAGAATAGAACTATTGGTAAGGGAAGAAATAAACATCCCGATGGCTAGGATGGCCGCTGCCAGTAAAATTAATCCTAGATGAGCCATTAAAACACTGGCTATATTCACCGGGGGAACTGCGCTACTAAAAACTACTATTTCGTAAATCCAGAGGGGGGTAATCATCACGGTAAAAAAGGCCAGCACTCCCAATAATTTACCGATGGCTATACTCCAATTAGTCAGGGGGGAAGTGGCTAAAAGTTCTAGGGTTCCCTGTTTTTTTTCCTCTGCGTATAATCCCATAGACAGGGCCGGCAAAATTACCAACAATAAGGAGGATAAGATAATGCCGATGAAAGTGGTCAGAAATTCAGATACCGTATCTCTGGCTACTAGAAATCCCGATTGTTCCTGAATACCAATATCGAGAATAATGCCGTAGAGAAGGGAGTTAAAGAAAAATCCCGCTACTAACCAAAATATCCCCATAATGATATAGGCATTGGCGGCGGTAAAATAGCTTTGAAATTCCTTGCGAAAAATCGCCCAGATATTATTGATCATGCCTCTCCTCTTGGTGGTTACTTTCCCCGCTGCCGATTACTTCCAGAAAGATATCTTCTAGGGTTTTGCGGGTGCGACGCATTTCTAATAGGTTATAACCATTGTTGACAACTATTCTAGCAAGTTCTGCCCCTAGGTTTGTCCCCGCTTGACCAACAATTTTGAGCAGGTTATCGCCGACTTTTGCTGCTTGCTCGACTTGCGGCAGTTGTTGAAGGATTTCTAGCAGGGAATCCCTATCACCTTCGATCTCAATTTCATAACTGGAACCAGCAGGGGTAGCGGTAGTAATATTATTGGCTACGATGCGACCCCGATTAATAATTGTCGCTCGATCGCAGGTAATACTCACTTCTGGTAAAATATGAGTGGAGAGAATAATTGTATGTTCTCCCGCTAAACTTTTAATCAGATTTCTTACCTCGATAATCTGTTTCGGATCCAATCCTACTGTCGGTTCATCTAAAATAATTACCGGTGGATCGTGTACAATCGCTTGGGCAATTCCCACACGCTGTTTATAACCCTTGGATAACTTGCGGATAATAACTTTTCTTTTTTCTAGTAACTGACATTTGCCTAACACTAAATCTACCCGCGCTTTTCTATCCCCCGATGAGATGCCTTTAATCCGTGCCACAAAATCAAGAAAACCTTCCACGGTCATCTCTGGATACAAGGGGGGATTTTCGGGAAGATAACCAATGCGACGACGCACTTCTAAGGATTGTTGATGCACATCGTATCCTGCTATCCTTGCTGTTCCTGTCGTGGCAGGAATATACCCAGATAAAATCCTCATAGTTGTGGTTTTTCCCGCTCCATTCGGTCCCAGGAAACCGAGTATTTCTCCTTTTTCTACGGTAAAGTCCACGTCACTAATTGCCGTGGTCGAACCATAAATTTTACTCAGATGTTCCACTTCAATCATAAGCTTTATCAGTTATCAGTTACCAGTTACCAGATGTGAGTTATCAGTCAATAGTGTTAAGTGACAAGTTCACGGAATCTAAAACCTAATTTGTTAAGCTAGAAGATTTTATGGACTTAGTTTCTAACCTTCTTTTTGGGTAGGAGAATTGCCAGATTCTTTCTTTTGCCTCTTGCCTCTTGCCTACTGCTCACTGATAACTGATTTTTCCCAGACTATGATCCTGATTAATTTCTACCACTAGATGCGCTTGTTTGAGCAGGGGGGGCAGAAATAATTGCGGATGTAAACTTTTCCAAAAATACTTGACAAATTCCTCGATTTCTGATGGGGTCATACCTCCTTTTGTTTCGGCCGCCTGTCGCCATTGTAAACTGTAACGGTAGTCAAGGGGATAAAGAATCAGTAAGCGATCGATTTTTGACCAGAGGGGTAGATATTCGCGCAATCTTTGATTATTATCCCTGGCGAATTGTCGGTCTTCTTCGCTATTAATCGGATCGGGGGCATGATCAAAGACTGTTTCTTCTATTGGATTCATGCCCACAAACCAACCCTCGAAAAAAAGAATATCGACTCCCTCCACTTGTTCCGCTGCAATTCTATCTCCTTGTCCTCGATGCAGTGACTTGTCAAAACGCGGGATTAAAATCGGACTTTCTTGCTGACAAACCTGTTCTAAAACTTTAATTCCTAATTCTATATCATGAGTACCCGGTGGACCACGCCAGTGCAATCTTTCATCCTTTTGACGCAATTTTATTCGCTCATTATAGGTCTTATAAATATCATCTAAAGAGAGATTATTTACTTTTAAATCAAAATAGGCTAAAATAATTGACATTATAGATGTTACGGTGGTCTTTCCCGTGCCTTGGGGAGCCAAAATGCCTTGAATCAACGGTTTTGCGTGGCTGCGTAGCTCTAGCGCCCAAGGAATCCACAAGCGCCAACAGCTGATCAAAATCTGATTTGGCTGATTTATCCCTAACTCCTGACATTTTTGCCAGACTCGCGGCCAGAGAATCGTTAATAGTTCCGCCCTTTCCTGTAGGATGAGAGGGTTAGTCTGCTGAAAATTTAAGGATTCGATCTCTAGTAAATCTTCCAGATCCGCCTGACTTAAGGGATTTTCGTCGATTAATCCCCGTAAAATCGTCAAAATCTTCATAGCTGTTATCAGAATTAGCAAAAAACTGTCCCTGTTATTCAGGAGTAATTCTCTGGGGTTAGCCACCCATACTAGCAGATTAATCCCGCTCAAGATTTTTTTGAGAGTGTTTTTTAGGGTTATTTGCCCAAAAATGAAGGGTTTGCAGGCAGGCACAGATTCCCATTATATATGTAAGTATATGTCAAGTTCCGTTTTTGGTCAAGGGGTTTGGTCAAAAATCTCTAGCTTCGTCTCCAGTTTCTCAATCGGTTAGACTAAGCATTATTAACATTACTTAACAAAACACCAGATGAATACAGCTGCTCTGACAATCAGGCAAAATTGGCAATGGCAAGGAAATTCGATACACTATGTGCAAGCGGGTACTAGAGTTGCGGGAAAACCCCCTTTACTATTAGTCCACGGTTTTGGCGCTTCCACCGACCATTGGCGAAAAAATCTGCAAGGTTTAGCCTCAGAATGGGAGGTATGGGCGATCGATCTGTTAGGATTCGGTAGATCAGCTAAACCGGATATTGTCTATAGTGGCAATCTCTGGCAGCAACAATTAAATGATTTTATCAAGGAAGTTGTGGGCCAACCGACGGTTTTAGCGGGTAATTCTCTGGGGGGTTACGCTTCTCTCTGTGTGGCTGCTAATCATTCCGAGAATGTTCGGGGATTAATTCTCCTCAATAGCGCTGGTCCCTTTAGCGATACAGAAAGCAATCGTCAGCCTAATTTAGCACAAAAACTACTGCGATCAGTCTTGCTGCAACCCTGGGCTAGTTATCTCTTATTTCTCTATACCCGTCAACCCAAAACTATCCGTAAAACCCTAGAGAAAGTATATCTCGATCGCAGTGCCATTACCGAGCAGTTAATAGAAGATATCCGTCGTCCTTCCCTGGATGCGGGAGCAGCCAAAGTTTTTGCTTCTGTGTTTAAATCTCCCCGGGGGGAAAATGTGGATACTCTCCTGCAAAAGTTAAGTTGTCCCCTGTTGATGTTATGGGGTGAGGGGGACCCTTGGATGAATACTAGGGAACGCGGGGCCAAATTCCGTCAATACTATCCTTCTCTCACAGAATATTATCTAACTGCCGGTCATTGTCCCCACGATGAAATTCCCACAGAGGTTAACCAGTTGATTAGTGATTGGATGAAAAGCTTATAGAACCGATTTGGTATCTTTTATAATGTAGATGCTAGGCTGAAAAGGTGAAGCGAAAACCTTGTCCATTATTAGGTTGCAGGGAAGAGAGTCTGTAGCCTATTTAACGGCAATAAGTACCTAAGCAAAATTAATTACACATATCTAACCACCTCTTGCCTCTTGCCTTTCTTCACTAGGAAATTTATGGCTCTTCGTTACTTGTTATGGTTCGATAGGGGGGCATAAATTGACTAAATCCTTCTATGGCAAGAGACTTAATTGATGAGTTCGCTCTAGATAAAAAACAATTGACAAAAATCGCCAAATGCCTTTCTACATAAGGGTTCCATTCCTTATAACCCCCGTCCATTGCATAACACAAACCGAAGAGCCGCGATATAGCTCTTTGTCCCTTGATGTAATCCTTCAACCGATAGCGGTTAATTTGCATTAGCTCTTCTATATTTTTTTGGGAACATTTGATGTAGCTGGAGCGAATGATAGAAATGTTGACCCACATAAAAACTGCTGTGTCTGCGTTGACCTTTATATCTTTTTTCAGGTCTTGTAACATATTTTTGGATTCCCATATCCTTAATTTTTTTACCTTGCAGTGTGGCACTTGTATAGGCGATAGCTATAACAATTATCAGCTTTGATAAGTATTGCGGTGCTAATTGAGAACCTTCTAAGCTATAGCCTCCCGACTTAAAATCTCGAAACATCTCCTCAATATCAAATCTTTTTTGATAGGCAATTATTGCCGTCTCTAAATCCCCAAAATTTGTCAGAATATACCAAGGTTCTTTTGTTTGAAAACCCCGATAGTTTTTTTCCACTTACCAGCTAAGTTAAACTGTCCAAATCCCTGCTCTTTTGTAATATTGACATCATTCAAAAATAGTTGAGTTCCTGGACTTAAACCTAACTCTCTCATTTCTTGATAAATTCTTTATTTTGTCTTCACATTTGTACTTTTTTTTTGTCTTAAACAAAAGTATAAACTCTGCTTCTGAAGCCACTTTCCAAGACTGACCGAGCAAAATTCTCTATCTCCTAATACCACTATTTTATGACCTGATAGCACCGTCAATATTTTCCCCAATACTCGCTGCTGTTCTTCGAGATTACTACTTCCTTTTTTATCTAATATCTCCCAATAGATTGGGATGGCTCTCTTGTCATAAATTAAACTCACAATCAAGAGATTTATTGCTCCCCAACTCGTTCGTTCTATGGCAATATATACTAATCCTTTTGTTGTGAATATCTGCTGCTGTTTTAACATCTCTTTTAGGCAGGGAAACCAGATTTTTTCAATATTCAGAATTTCCAGCTTTAAAAATCTTTTTAGTTTTTTTCTCCGACTCTCAAACAGGATTGGTATTGGTAGTGTTTCTGCTAATATCTCTAACTTAGCTTGCTTTAGTATTTGCCAGGTTCCAACTATCATTAACAACAGTAGATATCTGGCTCGTCCCAGTTCATTTTCTAACACTTTCTGGTATAGTTCACTTATCATTTTCGTTATTTAGGTCATATATGGTAAATATGACTTATCTTTTTTGGGAGTCTGTATCTGTATTCCATGCTACATAAGCTTTTCGGCTTGCTTGTCCCCCTGTCAGCAAAAATCCCCCTTTAAAATGTTCTTTAAATCCCTAAAAGGCTTGCTGTGTCTAAAACTGAGAATTGCTGGCGAATCTCAAGCGCTATTGACAATAGGTCAATTTTGTGATCCGTTGAAATGTTTACACTGATATCCGCTAGGCACTTCTTATTTATAGCGTTTATGCTATCATACCATTGACCCTTCTGAACCGTTATAAAAGCTATGACCTCTCTTAAAAAGACAGTAAATTTACTTAACTGTTTTTTTTGTTTAAATTTATTAAATTTAATTGCTTACAAACCAATGTTAGGACAATTATTTATTGCCAGTCCTATTTTGAAGAATAGTGATGATAAGCAAATCTTAGAAGAACCTAAATTAGTGTTAACTAGAAACAAAAAATATGCAGAATATGAAGGTCAGCTTGTCGCACCGGGACATGGTAATCAAAATTATAAAATTATTCGCATAGATACAACTGATTTCATTACAGGAGGAACTTTAAGAATAGATATTCAGGTTGGCTCTGGTCAAAGCAAAGCCTCTTTTGATTTATTTGCAGAGGATGCAGTTATTCCTATTGCGGGCAGACCACAACAGAGTTTAGCCGGTGCTTATGATATTTCACCTGATTCGGGGACATCTCTTACTTATAGATTTGATAAGGGAGAAGTCTTCCAATTTGGTGCAACTGGCAATTGGTTTAGTCCAAAAGGAAGTCGTAATAGCTATAAAATTAAAGCTTATGTAATTTCCAAAATTTAGTCTTTATAATTGCCTTTTAATAAATAAATAGATGAAGGAAATCTATGGTCAACCTTTTAATTTATAGTATGGCTAGGGTTTTTGTATTGCATGAATAAGTCGGTTATACACTGCCTGTAAGAATTGCGATAATACCAAGAATTGTATGGCTAAGGGTAATACTATAAAAATTCTTAAAGCGATTATAGTGATATGCCCAATATAAACCGATAATTAAACTTAATAAAACTGTTAGCAGGTCTTGATAAATGCTATGGGCAAAACTATAAAGAATAGCAGTGATGATAATAATATAACCTTGATTAAGTTGAATTTGAGCAAGTCGATTAAAAAGGTAGGAACGGTATAAAAATTCTTGTAATGGAGATGAAAGTGAAATGTAAAATACATAGAAATACCAAGGAATACCAGTGTTATCAATTCGCATTCCATGATTAAGATAAAAAACAATCATTAAAACGGAAGATATTATGGTTACGGGTAAAATATCTTTAATCGCTGGTAATAAATTTTGATAATTAAAGCCTAAATCTGCTGGAGCAATCTCGTTGAGCATCGCTAGACCGATAATCAAAGCTCCTGTGATGGTTAATACTAAAAAGCGATCGCTAAAGGGAATAACCTTTGTTAGAATTAAAACAACAGGTAGGATATAGAGAAAAGAGATCACTACAGAAGTTGTTATTTGTGATGATGATAAGAGTTTCATGAGCGTAAGAAATTAATAAGTTTTTTAAAGCTTACAAGTTTTTTTTCTAATTGTTTCCCTTCAATCAAGAAAATGATAATAGGATATATGACCAGCATTAGAAAGAAAAACCCCCCTGTCCAAGTAACAAAGAGACTTTTACTAGCAAGACCGAAGGATTGGTTTATTTTTGACAAAATGAATTGATTTATTGAAAGTGAGAAAACGAAAACGAAAATGGCAATAAAAAGAAAAGCTAAACTTGCTTTATGATTCCATATTTTAATTCTAGGATTTTTGATTATAAAAACAATAGTCATTAATAGAAGAAAAACAATAAATAAATAAACAAAAATTCTGAGATTGGTTTCTAAGTTATCTGTTTGAAATAATAAACTTTTAACTTGTTTGGTATAATAATTATCAAAAGGGATCCAGAGAAGCAATCCGATATCACACAACAAAATATATTTGAAATACTTATCAATGTTAAATACAGAGTTGTCATTAAAAATATTTTCCGACAAAAAAGCTGTCAATTCAAAAGCACAGAAAAAAATTGCCCAGTAATTGAACAAATAAAAAAAGCGACTTATAGAGTAATGCTTTGACCAAAGTTGATGACTATGGGCAATACTCAAAAAAATTCCATTAGCTTCATTATTTTTTTCAGGACGCTGAATAATTCCCTTAATAAAAGCTTCGATATATTGTTTATCAAGATTAACTTTTTCTTTTAAATTAATGTCATTTAACCATTGAGAAGGAAGTTGATACTTATTAATATTTTTACTGATTAGAATTGCATTTAATTCCTGTATTTCAAGAATAATACTGCTATCGGGTTTAATTTCAAATAAGAATAACGGATCAGAATTTAATTCTGTAAAAATAGCAATTATAGATGCAAATGCAATAAGAGTAGTAACCATCAAAATTATTCCTGTTTTTTTTAGTATTAAGCTAAAAGCTCGATAAAGAGAGAATAGCGACAAAGGCAGAAATAGTGAAGGATAAACAATGATATGAGGATAAAGCTGTGCATAAAACCGCAAAGTATTAAGACTGCCAAATTCTCCTAAAATATTTAATGGTAATCCAACTACTATAACAATTAAAACAACTAATAAAATTAATTCACATTTAGGACCCAAGCGACGTTCTATAAACAAACTATCCCAAGTTAACTCAGGGGCTTCTGGGTTAGCGACAATAACAGGTAGCCAACTTTTTCCCGATGGTTTAGCTCCCTTATCATATTCCAATAAGATTTGTTCACGAGCATAACGCATGGAGGCAAATATAGATTTTTCTCTTTCCACAAAAGCCTTTAGCAAATGATTAAGTAATGTACCGGCAAAGAAAGAATCAACTCTTTCCCGCATTACGATACAGTAAGGAAGATTCAGAGAAGTTAGTTGATTGGCTAATCCTAAACCGTCACAGGAGTTAAAAATTGCCAGTTGTAGTTTATCATTAATCAATTTTTGCATCCATTTGGTTAATTCATTAATCTCAATTTCTTTTGTTTGAAGTTTTTGATTATTATCTAACCAACTAATTTGCAGCCAGCCAATTCTACCGTCTGGATTACTGTGACTATGACCTGCAAAAAAGAAGATATGCCAACCAGCTGGTTCTTCTAGTGCTTCAATTAATTTTGAGTAATTCGGCTGGTAAAGTATCTGAATAAAAGCACCATATTTTTTTAATCGATTAAGAGATTCTTTTTCTTGTTTATATTCATTATTTTCATCTAATTCGTTATCTGCGAAAATAGCTAAAATACGAACTCTTGTATCTAAGCGGTTAATGGTTTGTTTTTGTTCAGGACGTGCGAAATCCGTTGCGCTCACAGATAACTCTGTATTTTTGTGCAGACGAAATAAAGGATGCAAAAATTCCCACTCTTGCCAAGGAAATCCTCTTAATATTCGATCTTCAGTTTGTATAAAAAGTTGAATTTCTTCTTGTGAATTTGCGTATTTTTCTAAGGTGTTTTGAATTTTTGAGTCAACTTCACCCTTTTCGTTAATCCAACTTTGAGTATCTGTTAACCATTGATTCATTTCTGTTTTTAAATTTTCAGCCAGTTTCTGTAAACTAATATTACCATCGCTTAATAGTTGTTCAGAAAGAGATTTTATTTCAGGTCGTCGAGGAGAGTCTGGAATAATGTAATTTTTCCAGATATTAAATGTCTGACTAAGTTGCTCTGGCATAATTGAAAGATAGGAGCTTCTTTCTTCCAAACGGCCTTTAGAGTCAGAGATAGTCAAAGTGACGGGTAGAACTGCCATTCGGTTTGGCAATTGAATACAGGAACCAATTTTAAAATAAATTTTTTTTGACATAGCAATCTCTTTTCTATCCTGGAAAGCTTTCTACTATCGTAATTTCATTGAGAGTAAAACTAATTTTAAAAGAATCATTGGTTTTACAAACAAAACTATGTCCTATCGTAAGATCAAGAATATTAGTTTGATCATTGGTTCTTTGAGGGGAAAAAAATTCTCCTTCTTCATCGAAGACAGAAACAATTAGGTTTTCAGGCAAATAACCTTTACCATTTTGAGGTCTAACTTTCAAATAGATGCGAATTTCTTTGTTATTAATTTCGTCAATAGTCAAAATCAATTCGAGTAGATGTTCGTCTAATTCAATTACTTTTTTTCGACTAATTGAGTTCCCAAGCGTTGCCGTTTTAAATCCTTTATTTTCCAGACAATTTTGCCAGAAACTCCATAGGGAAACTATCTCACTTTTTATAGATTCAATAGTGGTTGATGTTTCTATAACAGCAGATTCTTGAATCGTTATTGTATTTTTAGATATATCTAAAATTTTAGCATTTGATTTAGGTTCTTCTAAGACTATAATTTTTTTTAGACTAAAGGCTTCTAATTCTAAAATAGAAATACCGAGTGCTTTTTCTAATTCTCCAGACTCAAATAGTTCGCATAACCGATCAAGTATTTGATAGTTACCCTTCAGTTGAATTATAGTATTTTGATTTTGTGCGTCAGCTTGATTGGTCATGATTTGCTCCTCAATTTTACCTGTTGAATATTTGTGAATTTAATGATTTTCAGAAATCATTTATTACTTAGCCTTGAGAAAATAATCCCAATAAATTTAACTAAGTTATCATTATCTTACTCTATTATTTGTATATTTTCCTCCTTAATATCAACTTTAAGAAGCCTGAATGCTTCAACTATTATGGAATGATTGATTGAATTTTTATCTGTCTTACTCAGCTTAATATTAATCCCTATCTCTTCATTTTTAACTGAGGAGTAAGTATTTTTTCTATAATTCCAAGTGTAGGCTGAGTTAACATGATGCTCAAGGTAGATAGGAACTCGCGCCCAATCACCTATTTGTTTGCCAGAAGCCAGAAAACTTGTCCATTTGTAAATACTTTTAGACAGGTCTCCTTTAATATTAGTTAAATGTAAATAGCTTTCTATCTGTTTTACATCATAGCCTTGTAATAGTAAACATAACCAACATTTTTCCTTTGCTTTTAGTGTTTTATTTCCTCTTTGAGCGGACTTCCATGCTTCCTTAGGAACCTTATCGATAGATTCATACTCATCTTGAAGAATAAGTACACATTTCAGATCCTCAAATAATCTATCTAAATCCCAATCTTTTTTAGTCTGGGGACAAAGAGTACAAAACCCCCCTCGACAAAGATCACATTTTTGCGTCTCCATTTGGTTCATAAGCTAATTAAGAATTTATCGCAAAGGCTCTCCTGAATATATGGTCAAAAACACACTTAGGTCTTTTAACAAGGCTTTAGGCATTAACGAACCATATTCTGCTATACATTTTCGCTCCTGAAGTCAGAAAAGTCGTCACAGAATCAAATATAACATAACTTTTCTCTCTAAAATCTCCAACCTTGGTTGGCAAATACTTAGAGCAGCAGATATTAAAGTTTTATTAGATTCCTTAATCTAGCCATAAAGTCTTGCACAACAGTAGCTTAGGAGATAAAATGGGTAGTTCAACACAGACTCTTCTCGTTGGTGGTAGCGTTGTTGCGATTACTGTCATCGCTTCGACTTTTGCCATCAACAAAGCTCAAGAAACCTTAACCTATCGCCATGAATCTTTTGAAAAGGGACAAATGGCTTATCAATCCGTTAATTGTCCAGAGGCAACAGCTTATTTTACTCGGGTAGAGGAAACAGCCTCGTTTCCTTTCAATAACTTTGATGGTCTAACAGACCTCGCTCAACGAAAGATGGCAACTTGTTCTTCGTTTATGACCGCCAACCAGCAAGCAAAACAGGCAGAGCAACAGAAAAATTTATCAAAAGCCTTGTTTAGCCGGTATCTTTTTAATGAGCAACATGATAAAGATGAGTTAACGCAAGCAATGAATCGCTCAATCACTGGGTTATTTTCAACCTACGGTGTGGCCAAATTGGCCGGGAGCGAATCTTGTGACGGCTTGGACAAATTAATAAATGGTGGAGCAATACCTAATATTCAGGTAAATTTACCTTACTTTCATGATTCTTGTGCAAAATTCTACGATAAACAAGGCCAATCTCCACAAGCACTAGCCCAACGTCGCCGTTTCCTTGCTGTTGCACCGAGGCATCCTTTATCTCGAAATATCCAGATAGCAGTGGTCAAAAACTCGAACATTTGTTCTCAGGCTTCAACATTTCAAGATATTCCTAATATTGCGAAATTGTCAGCTTTGATGCCTGTAGCTTACATAAATTGTTCACAGGCTTACTACAACACAATTTCTTATCCTGAATCTAAGGCATTTCTCCAGACTTTACGACAGAATTATCCCAAACATTCTTTTGCAAAAGTCGCCAATAACTGGCTTTTCTCGGCTCTTCGGTTTGTGTTATGCAATGGACGGGGGTTATAAGGGATGGAACCCCTATATAGAAAGGCATTTAGCGATTTTTGTCAATTATTTTCTATCTAAAGCAAACTAATCAATTAAATCCCTTGCCAGATAAGGATTTAGTCGATTTATGCCCCCCTATCGAACCATAACAAGTAACGAAGATCCCTTTTCTCAATTAACCAAGAAATTAAAATGGTTAAGTCCGAAATTTACCAGTCTGGCGAAACCATCAAAGCTAAACTCGCATTATGTACAACTACAGGGGTTGTTGGTTTTGGCTGGGTAATTGATATTTGGGAGTTTACCACTGGAAGGAGCTGCGGTCTCGAAGAACGCCTTGAGGATTGGGAACGTTACGGTGGCTTGATTCCTTGGTTTGGGGAAGCAAAAGGACTTGGTAAGGGAAAAAGGGTGTACGATTTTATTCAGATTGCCTCCCGTTGGCAAGGTATTGACAAAACGCAATCCGCGGCACAGGACGACCAATCTCTCGCTGAATTGCTTAAGGACAAACAAATGATCCTATTATTTGCTCACCATAATCCCAAACTTGCTAAATTGGTAGTACCTCGACTTAATCAGACTGTTGATACCAGCAAAAAAACTCTATTTTTAGAGTATCTTAAGTAACCTATCTCTTTTTTGATATTAATTAGGAGAAAGCATTAAATGAAAATTTACTCGCAACTTATCGCTTTTCTTAGCTGTTTGGCTCTAACCGAGGTGACTATCTTTACAACGCCTTCTTTGGCTAATAGATTGCCCGTTTCTGCTAAGTGTCAAGCTTCTTTAGATAGAACGCAAGCTAAATTGAAGAAAGCTAAGGCATGGAGTTGGCAACTAACTGTTAATGGTGGGAAAGCACCGTCTGAATTTAGTATAGAGACTCTAAATTCATCAAATGAATCCACGTGGATTCAATATAATGGACGAAACAATCCTTGGAAAGCAACCAGAAATAAGATAGTACAAATAACAGTCGGTGAACCAGGATTAAACAATGTTGGCAATTCCCCCAAATTTATGGAATCAATCAGTCAAGACATCATATTTTCTTGTTCGGATGTTGTGTTGATTAAGTTTTGGCTAGCATATTATTGGGGACCAGAAGTCGGTCTTCTTCAAGATGGAAATGTTAGAGTTTTTAAATGTTTAAGTGAGGATAATAGAAATTATGGTGAAGGTTATACTTGGGGATATGATGATTGTTGCTGTTAATTATTAGATATCTCCAAAAATTATCACCGGCTCATAGCTTGCTTTGGGGCTGTGTACTAACTAAACAGTTCGATAAGTCTTGATATTACCCTTAAGTACGTTGAATAATTGTAAACTTTTGTCAAAAAATGCAGTCAGATCAAAGAATCCTCGTTAGACTTCCAGAAAGTTTCTGTTATTTCAGCCTATTGTCATAAATCTACTTCAAGCTTCTGGGTGTGATATACGAAAAATTCTGCGATCGCACCAAAACAGGCTGATATGCCGAAAGTTTTCACAGTTCGTTACTCAGACTTCAAAAAATTGCCGTTTATTAAGAGAGGAGCAAATTAAATGCCGAGTAATTTTTTTAGTTTATTATTCGACCTTTCCTTTTCCAAATTTATTGGAATTAGAATTATTGGTTTAATTTACGGAGTAGGGGGAATTTTTATCTTCCTAATTTCTTTAACATCTTTGATAAATGGATTTCAAGCAGGTCCGGGTCAAGGTTTACTGGCTTTTCTCTTGTCCCCAGTTTTATTCCTATCACTCCTGATTAGCTTTCGCATTGTTTTAGAGGGATTTGTGGCCTCACTAAAAACTGCTGAAAATACTTCAGAGCTTGTTGAACACTTCAAACGGCTTCCGTAAGTCTGGAGTTTTTCATCGCAAGCTTCTGAAAACAAGTTAAGGTCATGCCAAATCATTAACCCTTAAATGAACTACTCCACTATGCTACGCGATCGAGTAGAGTGGTTCATTTTTATTTATTTACACCATGCGTTGCTTCTGCTTCCATCTGGTGCTATGTAATTGTGATCACCATCACAGCTTTGTACACCATTAAAATTAGCACCTGTTACATCCGCCCCTGTAAAATTAGACTTACCTATAAAAGCATTTATCAAACTTGCTCCTTTTAAATTAGCATCCATTAATTGCGTCACCCACATACGAACGCTATTAAGTCTAGCATTTGATAAATTTGCTCCTATTAATTTGGTACCATTCAAGTTAGCTCCCGTCAAAATTGCGCCACTTAAATTGGCTTTGGTTAAATCAGAACCACCAAGACTAGCACCACTTAAATCAGCACCTTGTAGGTTAGCGTGTCTTAGATTTAATCCACTCAAATCTGCACCGCTTAAATTGCATCCAGAGCATTGTTTTGTTTGCTTAAATTTCTTCACGTGATCGAGATTTTCAGCACCGATAGAATTTGCTAAACTCACAGAAGATAGAACGATTATTGAAAAAATGACAGTAAGTTTCATAACTATTTTACCTCAATTTTTTTTCAAACAAATTAAGAAGCAATTATAACATAGTATTTCCCTGATGCGGACGAAAAAGATGTATCCCTCAGTGCATTTTCTGGGAGCAATTTATTCTTCACTAACCCTATTGATTCCGTCGAAAGTACCTTTGCGATTTTCATCACTAGGGATGAAAATCGCAAAGGTTTTGAGTCATATAATATCAAATAAAAGCCTTTTTTAGTAGGGCTTTTACTTATATTGAGCGAACCCTATCTTGTAACATCGGGATAAGATGGACATTCATCTGTTACTTCCTCCTTGTCACAGATTATTCTTCCCAAGAGATTGATGATTCCCCAGGGAGCATCGATACGATTACCACCGCAAACAGGCTTTGTTGTTGGTACTTTATTTCTTTCTTCAACAATGGTTGTTGTTTCCACGTATGCTGTGAAGGTTCCCTGGTCAACTATTGTGTTTTTTTCCTTAATCGTATAATCGAAATCGTTTTCTCCCTGTCTGACGATTAGAAATTTTCCATCGTGTCCCGAACCGATGGTTATCTCGGTGATTTCGGAGCCTCTGCCCCGGCTATAATCTCGATCGGCGAAGGGAAAAGGATCACTATTCACTCTCGCCATTCCCCGGCTGACATTTCTAACCATAACCCTTCTGTCCCGACTCGGAGGGAAGGCTGTGGAGGTAAAGCTTGCTTTTACTATACCTTTAGAAAACCCCGGGCATTCACCGGTGTATCGGTACATGGGAATCACCAATCTGTTGAGAGAGGGACTTCCTATTATTTCCAAACCAACTTCCGGCGATTCCGTTTGCTTATTCTGTTGTTGTTGGTTGCTGGTGATAATTGGCGGGTAAATATTAATGGCTTGGGTATTTGACGGCAGACAAGTTAGGCAGAAACTTAGGCTGAGAAATTTCAGAGGTGAAATGAAACCGTTATTCATCATAATTAGGGTTCAGATTCGCTTGAGATTATATTTTCTATAATAACTGAGTCTGTGAAACTTAAAGCATCGCATTTTTCCAATTGCTTAAGAAATGTTCCGAAGTCGGAAGCGGCAAGAAGTTTATAGGATGGCAAGTGACCTCTTTTCGCTTCAAGACTGTAGTTGGGGGGATCGGTCAATGGTCCTTCATAGCCACGCCGCCATCCCACCCTCTCTTCAAATTGCTTATAGTTTGTAACTCCTTTCCAGATTTCCCCCTGAACACTAAAGCCAAAACGTCCACTGGAATATTGCACCCAAAGTCGATTAATAATCTTCAGGTTAGAACAGGACAGATTGTTGATGATGTTTTCGTTAAAATAGGTTTGATCTGTACCTCGAAGCATTAGTTTTTTCGTTTCGGCTTCGGCCTGCTGCCAATTTCCCTGTTCGAGAAGATTGCGAAGTGTCTTAAAGAGATTATTATCGGGCAGCGGAGTGGCTCGACAGTCATCCACTACTTGGATATTTTGCCAGCTTGCATAAAGATTAATAGGAACGGATAAAAATTCTATAACTTGTATGTTAGGATCTCTTTTACCACCTCCCCCATTGATTCCTACTAAACAGCCGTTTTCGTGTAATAGTGGACCGCCGCTCATTCCGGGTAAAAGTTCGAGTTTATGGGCGATTTGATATCCCCCTGCAGCTTTTCTGTCAGTACCAAGTACATTCCCGGGACCGAAAAATCGCGCACGTCGATCTCGGCTAGTTTTACTGGGGACTGCCCAGCCAAATACATAAACTTTACTGGAGGCAGATAGCTGTTCTGCATTACCTATTCTGACAGTTTCGTATTCTATTGTACTAAAAAACTTGAAAATTGCTAAATCAGCATTCGGATGAATTTTTACCGAGGAAATTTCACTTATATATTGTTGTCTGTCAGAAGTTTCAACGCGATATCCAGTAGAGTTGGGCATCGGTTCGGAAGTTGGCTTATTTTCTTGATCGCAGAATTTTGAATTGAGAAACACATGGCAGTTAGTCAGGACAGTATATAAGTATCCTTCCTGTCCTTTAAATATATATTTTTGTTTCTGGACAATTGCTCCAGTACCTGGATTATTACCGTCTATTCTAATTATTTTGACTGTAGTTTGTTTGGCGATTTCTTCAACTTCGCTTTGGGAGAGAGCTAATAAGCCTTGCTGAGTTAATGAAACCGCTATTAATCCAACCATAAGCGAGTTTATTGGTGCTAATATTTTCATCTATTTATCAGATATTACTTTAATAATTTGTTCGCTGGGGATTGCCCAACTTGAGTTATTGATTAGAGTCTGCAAAGCCGGCGATGGTTGAGAACCATCTTCATAATTATCGGAGTTTTCCCACAAAACGGGATGTCTGCCACTGATGCCGACTAATTCTCCCTTTTGATTGAGTAATGGCCCTCCGCTCATTCCCTTTTCAAAGTCGCCATTATATCCGATTTGATATCCTCCTTCTAGCGGTTTTTCTAAGAATGCAACTATTTTACCCGGTGTAAAATCAAACTCGTCGTTTAGGCTCTGAGCGCTTTCTCTTGTTTCTTTTTTTTGTATTGACTCATTGGCTGGATAAGCAAATTGTGGCTGCAAATAAAAAGGGAACCCCGCCGCTAACACATATTCCCCTCTCTTTAGGTTAGCGGAGGAACCTAGACGAGAAGCCACATAAAAGCAGGGGGATTTAAATTGTAGTAGAGCTAGGTCATTCCGAGCAAAATTTGCAGTTTTTACCACTTCTGAAATATGAATTTTTCCGTCAAAGGTTTGAATGTTGTAGGAAAAGTGATTATCCTTGAGAACATGGGCGTTAGTAATCACTTTATAATTGTTGTTTTGGGAGTAAATTATTACTCCAGAACCGATAAATTCTGATTCATATAATATTTTTACTGTGATAACTTTAATCTTATTATATAAGGAATCGATCAAAATTGGTCGAGAAGATGGGCATCCCGACCGAATAATGTGAGGAGCAAAGTAGCCATTATCTGCATCAGTCACTAGCCTTAAGGCTGGACTACTGATGAGGAACATTATTAGTAAAAGTTGACATTGGGATTGATTCACTGCCAAACTTACTCCTAGCGAGGCTCATTTTCTGAAGCTTCGATTATTTCTTCAAGATTGTTAATAAAAGTCTCGACATTAATATTAAGTTCTCCTTCTGAATCGTAGGAAAAAGGCTGCTCAGTAAATCTAAATTTTGAAGGATTGCCATAGCGATTCATATTAAATAGTTTTTGGGCAACTTCTTCAGAGTTTACTCCTGTTTTTAGAGTGAATAATACCTGGTTTTTAGCACAACTTCCGCCCTTAACTTTCGGAACACAGATGACGGGATAGCCATTGACATTTGAAGTTTTAACATTAGTCAGCAGAGGAGCATATTGATTAAAGCGATCGGAAACCGTGATGCAGCGTTTCCTGTTGTCCCATCCTGAATCGGCAAAGTCGTTAGAAGTCCATTCAATTATCGCTATATTTCTTTTAGGGCGTTTGACAAAGGTATTCCACTTTCCCTGAAGTTGGCCGCAGAAGAACAGTCCCTTTCCTGCGGACTTGCTAGGTTCTGGCACACTGAAAGTGGCCGCACCAGTTAAGAATAACATCGCCAGAATTTGGCATGGCTGTCGGTGTTTCATTCTCAATGACCTCTTTTTTTCATTTTACTCGCTAGTCTAACATGGGATTCATCCCAAATCAACTTTTAATAATACGATTAACTCCCGATCGAGCTTTAAAAACCTGCACCCCGCTTCCCACTTATTTATACCTATCAGTCATCAGCCTTGAAAACGTTATTAAACAAGATGTGGTATGAAAGCTGGTTAGGATAATCTTGACACCGATAATTCAGAAACTCGGCCGCCAAACTTGGATTTTCTTGTCAAAATTGCTGGCAACGGTACGCCCATCTCCACTGAGGGCGATCATTCTAGGTGAATCGAAAGATTTGGGAGAGGGAGGGGAGTAGCTAAAAATCTCCTTTTTGGTGTTTAGGTTCCATAATCTAATGGTTTCATCGGAACTGCGGCCAGCAATTATCTTGCCATCTTCGCTGATAACTATCAAACAGATATCGGCGGATGACCCTGCTTGGAGAGGAGAATCTTTCCAATTGCTATCTTTCCAGATTCTGATATTGTCTTGGCAACTGCTACTAGCGGCGGTCGTTCCATCGACACTGACGGCAACCGAGTGGGCTTCCCATGGATTGATAGAGGGAAAAATGCGTGGTTCGTATGGGTTACTGCCTTGTTTTTGCCAAAAAATGATGTTACCGCCCGAATGTCCGCTGACGATAATTCAGCAATTCTCATTTTGAAAAAAATTCAGATAAAATTCTCTTATTTAAATAGAGAACTTGTGTAGAAGCATTATTTTTTGACAGATAATTATCATCCAACGCTGGAGATAGACAGGTTTTAAGAACTTTGTCCATGAAAAATCGATTTCAACTCATAAATCTGGATGAAATTCTAACAAAATTTTTA
>NZ_JADEVX010000061.1:0-22971 GCF_015207925.1 Microcystis sp. LEGE 00066
GGGTGTGGGGAGATGGGAGTTTTTTGCTGTGAGCAATGAACAGTAATCAGTGAACTGAAAACTCAAATCTGATCACTGATAACTGATCACTGATCACTGATAACTGACTAAATCCTGCTATAATCTGATTGAATAAGTATAAAAATATTAATTGCTCGATCGCTAATTATGGAAGATACCCTGCCGCTTATTTACGTTTCTGGATTGCTAATTTTTGTGATTGGTTTAGGAATTTTTGTCATCGTGCAAATCTTTAAAACCCGTCGAGTGGAAGGAACCTTTAACAAGCTACAAAAGAAATTGCAAAAAGAAAAAGGTACAGCTAAAGAATACTATGAATTAGGGAGTCTTTATCTGGATAAAAAACTCTATGTTCAAGCTTTGAGTTTACTACAAAAGGCTTTAAAAATCTCTGAGGAAGAAAGCATCGAACCAGAAAATCAAGCCCTAATCTACAATGCGATCGGGTTTTCCTATTTTGCCCAAGAACAATTAGAATTAGCGATTCGTAACTACAAAGAGGCAATTAAACTTTATCCTCAATACTCGATCGCTCTTAATAATCTTGGCAATGTTTACGAAAAGAAACAAATGGCAAAAAAAGCTCTCGAAACCTACGAAGAAACTCTCAAATTTGATCCTAATAATACCGTGGCGAAAAAGCGCACCGAATCCCTGCGTAAACGCTTCGCTGAATCGAAATAGTTTTGACTACTGATCAAATTCTTTTTAGAGATCGAATATTCTTCGATCTCTTTGTTTATTTCAAGCCATAAAACAAGACAATTAAACTAGGGGTTAAAATCGTCAAAATTAAATTTAGGGGCGCACCCAAACGGGTAAAATCGAGGAATTTATAGCCCCCGGGGGCATAAACCATGGTATTAGTTTGATAGCCAATCGGTGTTAGATAACTATTAGAAGCAGCAAAGGTGACAGCATACATAAAAGCCAAAGGATTTAAACCCAAAGTTTTCGCCACTTCAACGGCGACGGGAATCATTAACACCACGGCGGCATTATTAGAGAGGATTTCAGTTAAAAATGAGGTAATTAGATAGAAGAAAACTAAGATCCAAAACCCCGAAAGATGTCCGCCGATAGCCAGTAAATTATCTGCTAACCATTTAGTCGTTCCTGAGTTATCCATGGCAGTACCCAGAGGAATTAAACCCGCTAATAAAAAGATAATATCCCAACGAATGGAACCATAGACTTCCCCTGGTTTTAGACAGCCAGTAATTACCATTAAAACCACCCCAACTAAACTGGTGACGAGAATCGGTTGAATATCAAAAGCGGCAATAATAATCACCAACAAAGTAATCATTAAGGCAATAATTCCCTTATCCTGTCGCAATGATTCGATCTCTTTCTCTTCTAAGACTAATAATTCTCGCGTGGTTTGTAAACCAATAAAACTCTGTTTTGGTCCCTGAACTAAGAGCAAATCTCCAAACTTTAAAGGAATTTTCCCTAATCTTCCTTGCAGTAATTCTGAACCACGTCTAATCGCTAGAACTGTTGCATTATAACGCTGACGGAATTTCAAATCTTTTAAAGTTGTCCCAATTAAACGGGAATTAGAGAGAATCAAAACCTCGGCTAATTTTTCCTCACCTGTAGTAATTGCCGATTCAATATCTTCTTTCTGAAATTTGACATCGGCAAAGATTTCTAATCCCCGTTCATCTTTAATCTTTAATAGTTCTTCCCGACTACTGTGAACGATTAAAATATCGCCAGCATTGAGAACTTTATCAGCTAAAGGTTGGGGTAAATGTACCTTATTCCTGATTAATTCCAACACATCAAAATCAAACTTTCTTTGTAGTCCACTTTCGGATAAAGTTTGACCGATAAGATTAGAACGAGTGCTAATAATTACCTCACTCAGATATACTTTAGAACCATAATCATCGTCCAAAAATTCCCCGGTGGAAGATTTGCGATCGGGTAGTAATTTTGGGGCAAAAATTGCTAAATAAATCAAACCTGCTAAAAAAGTTACTACTCCCAAAGCAGTGAATTGAAATAAGCTAAATTGCCCATAACCCAGCTTGGCAGAAATACCACTAGCGAGAATGTTAGTAGAAGTTCCCACTACGGTAATCATCCCCGCTAAAACCGTGGCGTAGGAAAGGGGAATTAATAACTTAGAAGGGGAAATTTTTTGTTTTTTACACCAATCTTCAACGATGGGTAAAAAGATCGCCACCACTGCCGTGTTATTAATAAAAGCACTAATTGGCCCTACTAATACCCCTAGGACAAATACCTGTTGGTGGGGACTTTTGCCCCCCCAAACCAGCAAGCGATCGCGGATTACTTGAATCACTCCCGTGCGGGTAATTCCGGCACTAAGCACAAACATCGCCATCACTGTCACCGTGGCAGAATTACTAAATCCGGCGATACCTTCTTCGGGAGTAACTAAACCCAAAAGAATCAGGACAATCGCCACGCATAAAGCGGTTAAATCTACCGGTAGCCATTCCGCCACAAAAGCGACTAAAGCAACGACTAAAACCGTTAAAGTCAGAATAATTGGTGTTGGCATTGATTTATTTTTTCGTCATGAACCAGCGAATAAACAACTTCTCTAACTCAATCCAAACAAACATTAAGGCACTAAATCCAAAACAGATTAATAATTCCGTGCCACTAATCCATTGAGTACCGAAGAAGTTTTGTAGAGGAGGAGCATAAATTAACAACAATTGTAGGATCGTTGTCAAGCCCACGGCGACAATAATGTAAGGATTAGAGAAGGGATTCATTTGCACAGCTAACTGGGTATGGGAACGCACCGCCAAAGCATGACCCATTTGTGCTAAACAGAGGGTAGTAAATACCATGGTTTTCCAGCGTCCAGGATCTCCGATTTCGGGGGTTGCCTGAGTATATTGGTAAGCCCAGTACATCATAATAATGGTCAGAATGGCAAAGACGATGCCGATGCGAATCATATACCAACCCAACCCGCGAGCAAAAATGCTTTCCCGGGGGCTAAAAGGTGGACGTTTCATCACATTAGGTTCGGCGGGTTCCATTGCCAAAGCAAGAGCCGGTAAACCGTCGGTGACAAGGTTCATCCAGAGGATTTGCAAGGGAGTCAGAGGTACACCCCCCATACCGATTAAAGGAGCCGCAGCAATGGTTAAAACCTCGCCAATATTACTGCCGAGAATATATTTAATAAAGCGCCGAATGTTACTGTAAACCACGCGCCCCTCTTCGGTGGCAGCGACGATGGTGGCAAAATTATCATCCAGCAAAATCATATCACTGGCTTCTTTGCTGACATCGGTTCCCGTAATCCCCATGGCGATACCGATATCCGCTTGTTTTAGTGCCGGAGCATCATTGACTCCATCCCCCGTCATGGCGACGAATTTGCCCCGTTTTTGCAAAGCTTGGACGATTCTCAGCTTGTGTTCGGGAGAAACACGAGCATAGACGCTCACACCATCTACCTCTCCCTCTAGGTCATTCTGAGACATTTTTTCTAATTCTTTCCCCGTGATTACTCGCTCCCCAGCAGCAGCAATGCCCAATTCACCGGCGATCGCCTTGGCCGTTAATTGATGATCTCCGGTAATCATAATCGGACGAATTCCCGCTTGACGACAGAGGGCAACCGCTTCTTTAACTTCTTTGCGGGGTGCATCGAGCATTCCCACCAATCCCAACCAAACCAGGGATTGTTCCTCACTATCTTCTCTTTCCGCTTCTGGCACTTCTGTGATCGGTTTATAGGAAAAACCTAAGACTCGTAGGCCATTGCCCGCCATTTCGTCATTTTGTGCCAAAATACGGCTTCTTTGTTCATCTGTTAAGGGTTGACTTTCCGCCCCAACTTGGATCAGAGAACAACGTTCGAGAATTAATTCCGGTGAGCCTTTGGTAAACATTAAATAGGTAGAATCACCCAAACCTAACTGAGCATTCTCACAGATTACTGACATTCTCTTTCTTTCGGAAGAAAAGGGAAATTCCCCTAAACGAGGGCTTTTTGGTTCCAATGCTTCCCGATATAGTCCTCCTTTACCCGCTAACGTCAGTAAAGCTCCCTCGGTGGGATCGCCTAAAATTGACCATTCTTGCGCTTTATTTTGCAAAAGTGCATCATTACACAGCACACAAGCCGTTAAAATTGCCTGTAGTTCGGGATCACTTTCACTAACACCATTAAACTCACCGATGGGCGCGTAACCTTCCCCGGTGACAGTAATGACATGGTGGGAAGTATTAACTTTCTGCACCACCATTTTATTTTGAGTTAAAGTTCCAGTTTTATCGGAGCAAATCGTCGTTACCGAGCCTAAAGTTTCCACTGCCGGCAATTTACGGATTAAAGCTTGTCTTCTCACCATTCTTTGGGTTCCAATTGCCAAAGTCACCGTCACCACTGCCGGTAAACCTTCGGGAACAACGGCCACAGCCATACTAAGGGAGGTTTCTAGTAATGACTCAAAAAACTGCCAACCGAAGCGAATTACGCCCCCAAGCACGACTACAGCCACTAAAGCTAGGGAACCACTCACTAAAACGTTACCTAACTGCGACATTCGCTGCTGTAGAGGTGTGGGTTCACTTTCTACTCCTTGTAACATAGCGGCGATTTTACCGATTTCCGTATCCATTCCCGTCTTGGTAATCGCCACTTTCCCTCGTCCCTGTACTACCTCTGTACCCTGATAGACGAGGTTAATGCGATCGCCCAAAGAGGCATCTTCTGGTAAAACCTTCTGTGCTTGTTTATTCACCGATACCGCTTCACCTGTGAGGGCAGCTTCGCGGATTTGCAGGTTTTGTGCTTCTAATAATCTGCCATCGGCGGCAATTTGTACCCCCGCTTCCAGTAACATGATATCCCCGGGGACGAGTTCCTTGGCCGCCACTTCAAAGGTGCTACCATTACGGATAACCCGGACTTTCGGCGAGGATAACTGCTTAAGGGCGGCTAATGCCTTTTCTGCCCGACTTTCCTGTAAATATCCTAAAATACCGTTTAAAATAACAATTGTAAAAATAGCGATCGCATCTTTGGGAAATTCCGCTTTTTTCAGGTCCAAAACCGCCGAAACCACCGCCACGGCAATCAGCATCACTAACATAATGTTAGTAAACTGTTCCCAGAGAATCATTAACGGGCTGCGTCCCCCCGTTTCTTTTAGTTCATTTAACCCGAAAATATCTTTTCTTTTAACAATTTCCGCCTCGTTTAAGCCGGTTTCCCCATTGGTTCTCAGTATTTCTAGGGTTTGTTCGCCAGTTAAATTGTGCCAAGCACGATTATTCTCTATCTCCGAGACTTGGGGGGACGTAGTGGGAAAAGTCATAGCGAGCGATTGAAGAGGGTGTACGCGTGAACTAAAAAGGTAAGCGAGTTAAGCTAATTACATATCACAATATCAGTAATCAGTTATCAGTGACCAGTAATCAGTTATCAGTGACCAGTAATCAGTTATCAGTGACCAGTAATCAGTTATCAGTGACCAGTAATCAGTTATCAGTGACCAGTAATCAGTTATCAGTGACCAGTCAGCAGTTATCAAGGAAGTGGGGAAGTGGGGAAGTGGGGAAATGGGGAAGCTGTCTCATCACCCTATCACCCCAAAACCCCATCACCCCAAAACCCTATCACCCTATCACCCTATCTCCTCCTGCCCCCTGCCGACCGCCTTCTCGATAATCTGAAAAAAAATGTAACGAAATGTGAAGTATAATAGCGAATGTGATAAAGACAAGACATTAGAGAGTAGATAGGAAACGATGCGAGTTGCGATCGCTGGTGCGGGACTAGCCGGATTATCTTGTGCGAAATACCTTGTCGATGCGGGACATACGCCCATCGTACTGGAACGTCGCGATGTATTAGGGGGAAAAATTGCCGCTTGGAAAGATGCCGATGGGGACTGGTACGAAACCGGTTTACATATCTTCTTTGGCGCTTATCCCAATATGCTGCAATTATTCAAGGAATTAGGCATAGAGGATCGCCTACAGTGGAAAGAACACTCGATGATCTTCAATCAGCCGGAAAAACCAGGGACCTATTCGCGGTTTGACTTCCCTGATATTCCCGCCCCAATTAACGGTATTGTTGCCATTCTTCGCAATAATGATATGTTAACTTGGGAGGAAAAAATTAAATTTGGACTCGGTTTAATTCCTGCCATTGTTAAAGGTCAAAGTTACGTCGAGGAGATGGATAAATATTCTTGGTCGGAATGGTTAGAGAAACAAAACATCCCCCCTAGGGTAGAAAAAGAAGTGTTTATCGCTATGTCGAAAGCCCTAAACTTTATCGATCCTAACGAGATTTCCGCCACGATTCTACTAACAGCCCTCAACCGCTTTTTACAGGAGAAAAACGGCTCAAAAATGGCCTTTCTCGATGGTTCACCCCCGGAAAGACTCTGCCAACCTTTAGTCGATTATATCACCGCTAGAGGTGGCGAAGTGCGCTTGAATGCCCCTTTAAAAGAAATTCTGTTAAATGAAGATGGCACAGTTAAAGCCTTCTTAATGCGCGGTTTAGATGGCGGGGAAGATTATCTTTTTGAAGCCGATCTTTATGTGTCTGCGATGCCTGTAGATCCTTTAAAAGTTTTACTACCTAAACCTTGGCAAGAAGATAAATTCTTCCAAAAATTAGAAGGATTAGAAGGAGTTCCCGTCATTAATTTACACCTTTGGTTTGATCGCAAACTAACCGACATCGATCATTTATTATTCTCCCGTTCGCCTTTACTCAGTGTTTATGCCGACATGAGCAACACCTGTAAAGAATACGCTAACCCCGATCGCTCGATGTTAGAATTAGTTCTCGCTCCCGCTCAGGATTGGATTAGCAAATCCGATGAAGAAATTATCGCCGCCACGATGAAAGAATTAGAAAAACTCTTTCCCCAACATTTTACTGGCGATAATCCCAGTCAATTGTTAAAATATCATCTGGTGAAAACTCCCCGATCGGTTTATAAAGCCACCCCTGGCCGACAAGCTTATCGACCTTCTCAGAAAACTCCGATCGAGAATTTTTATCTCGCCGGTGACTATACCATGCAAAAATATTTAGGAAGCATGGAAGGAGCGGTTTTATCAGGGAAATTAGCGGCAGCAGTGATCAGCAAAGATCACCCCGCAGCACCGCTAAACCCGAATAAAACCCAATCCACACCAGTGTCCAGCGCTCGTTAATTCTCTGGCTAGGGACTAATGACGAAAATGGCCTTGAGTGAGACAATGCTATATCATTAGCCACAGTTCGCCGTTAATCTAAGTCAATCATTCCGCCCCAGCAGAATGCTCCAATTGCCAAAACCGACCCACCCCACCAAACCCCTCGTCTCCCTTGCGGAGTCCTACGAACTCTGTCGCCGGATTACAGAGAAGTATTCCAAAACGTTTTATCTCGGTACTCTCCTGATGCCGAAAGCAAAACGTCAAGCGATCTGGGCAATTTATGTCTGGTGTCGTCGTACCGATGAACTGGTCGATGGACCCCAAGCCCGGTTAACTACCCCTGAAACCCTCGATTTATGGGAAAAACAGCTAGAAACTGTCTTTTCTGGGGTTGCCCTTGAGGATGCCGATGTCGCTCTCGTGGATACTCTAGAAAAGTTCCCCATGGATATCCAACCCTTTCGGGATATGATCGCCGGGCAACAGATGGACCTCTATCGCAGTCGTTATCAAACCTTTGATGAACTAAAACTGTACTGCTATCGGGTGGCGGGGACGGTGGGGTTAATGTCCAGCGCGGTCTTAGGATTGGAGGATGGCGATCGCTCGGCCCCTTGGCGACGCAATCAAAGCGTTTATATTCCCCAAGAAGAAGCGATCGATCTCGGTATTGCCAATCAATTAACCAATATTTTGCGGGATGTGGGGGAAGATGTCCATCGTGGGCGGATTTATCTACCTTTAGAGGATTTAGAGCGTTTTAACTACAGCGAAGATGATTTACTCAAAGGGGTTAATGATGACCGTTGGAAGGGGTTAATGCGCTTCCAAATTGAGCGGGCCCGTTATTACTACGATTCCGCCGAAAGGGGGATTCGCGCCCTTAATCCCGATTCCCGTTGGCCGGTTTGGGCGGCTTTACTGCTTTATCAAGGCATTTTAGACGTAATTGAAGCAAATAATTACGATGTCTTCGCCCGTCGTGCCTTCGTGCCTTTAGCCAAGAAAATGCTCTATTTACCCGTGGCTTGGTTGCGATCGCATGCGTTGTAAAAATGCGACGGGTTTTGTCGCTTACCGACTCCACCCGTCGAGTCTTAACTAGGGTTGGCTTTTTCAGCGCGATTTAGGAGTCACCAACCAGAAAGGTCCGGTTTCCGTGCAGGGAACATCTCGATCGGTTTCGTAAACCACAAGACCATCTTGCCGATCCAAAACCAGGGCCTCTCCTAGACGGACGTAGGATATAAATGGGCCGAGATAGCGGACGACAGGCTCATCGCTACAGGCCGGCAATACCCGATCGTTAAAATACTCGTACCCCACATCCTCGACGCTTTCATAGTAGCGGATGCTGAGATCATTGATCGCTTTCCCCGGAAAGCGGTCTTGGATAGCTGACCGGAGAAATTCTGGCAGCGGTCGTTCGGGCGATAATAATGTGGCAGATTTCATGCCCTTTCCCCCTAAAACTAAAGGAAGCGGGAAACTCTGACAAATGCCGTCCCGATCGGAACTATTGGCTTCCGCTCCCCACCTCGGCAATTTTTTACTAGGGACGGGATCTGGCGCAGGGAGTCCCTTTGTATTCATTGTAACAAATTTCTCCGCAAAGGTTCGGATCGATACCGTCAGAACAGTTTTTCTTGATTTTTCGTTACAAAGATTGACAAATTTATCCTTTTATTTTGGCGATAATAATAATTACCCGGCGACGAGCCAGAAAAAATAATGGAAATAGGGAAAGACGGACGAGGCTGGGACTAACTAACTGGCAATAATGATAGCGAGAAAAGAAGTAGTTTAGTAGTGCCGAATTCTCGTTCCCAATCATTTAGGAGGTAGGAAAGATGACAATTTATGTCACCCGCGAGGGGGATAAACTGGTGGCCGATTCCCCACTGGAATTGGTGGAAAAATTACAACAATGTCAGGGTAGAATGACGGAAACAAGACAGGACTTCATGACTCGGATGGCTGCACAGATGGTGGCCAGCCAAGGCGTTACCGTTCCTATCACCGATCCAGAGAATTTTATCGCCGAGCTAATCCATAACGATTTTCTGAGCGTGGTGGACAGTATTGATGGCTGAAAGTCGGCCGGGGAATTGACGGCAAAACTTCGCCCCTAGGGTTTCTAACACTCAACCCCACTACCCTAGGTCAAAAAGCAAAATTTCCGAGTCTTCTAGGGATTGAATAGCCAAAGAAGTTTCCTCGCTAATTGCCGCTCCATCCCCCGCTCGTAAATGCAAGCCATTTAGGGTTATTTGCCCTCTAGCCACTTGTAACCAGCCATAACGACCGGAAGCTAAGGAATGAGTCAGGGACCGGCCTGGGGGCAGAATTCCTGCGTAGAGATTAACGTCTTGATGGACTTTAACCGCATTACCAGCACCGGTGGGAGAGGCGATTAATTGTAGGGTATGGGGAGAAAATGCGATCGCTTTTTGTTCGTAGCTGGGTTCTAGATTTTTTTGGTCGGGAATAATCCAAATTTGCAGAAGATGCAGGGTATTAGTGGCAGAATGATTAAATTCACTGTGTTTTATCCCCGTTCCTGCGCTCATCCGTTGAATTTCACCGTGTCGAATCACGGAACCCGTGCCGAGACTGTCTTGGTGTTCTAGTTCTCCCGCCAAAACATAGGTTAAAATCTCCATATCCTGGTGTCCGTGGGTGTGAAATCCTTTTCCCCCAATCACTTTATCCTCATTAATAACTCTGAGACTCCTAAAATTAATCTGTTGGGGATCATAATATTGGGCAAAAGAAAAAGTATGATAGGTATCCAACCAACCATAGTTAGCGTGGCCTCTTTCCTCCGCTTGGCGTATAGTAATCATCAGTTTTCCTCTTTTTTATCTCTATATTCCTAGTATATGAAATCTTGCCAAAAATGAGCAGTAGGCACTTAAAATTCAGATAGTTACTTTAGCTGCTTTTTTAGCACCAAAAGCCTCCTATTGGGAGCTTAGGAAGAATGTAATTACTTCTTAGAGCAGAGCAAATCATACTAAATCTGGTTATTAAAGACTGATTATTTATTACCCCTTTTGCCTGTTCTCATAAGTAGGCTATACGCAACGGATTTAGTATCATCTCGAGAATTGGCAAATATAGCTCGATTTTTGTTTAAGCTGTACTGCATTAAATTGCGTATTGAATAATTTAGTACAAATGCTCAAATTTCTTCTCCCTGCTTCCTTTCCCCCTCTCCCTGGCAGTCTTAAAGAGTTATTTAGATAGTCAACAGCTTATGATTGCGGTAAAAAACCCTAACTATAGCATTTGGGCAGGTTACTTCATAAGTTGCAGTTCAGCTTGCTTGATCAAGATTTCAGGTCAAACTTAAACCAAATCTCGCCAATCTATCCCTAAATCTTGTAATTTTTGAGTCATCTTTTCCGCTACTTCTTCAGGGGTGGGAACGAGTTTACCTTCAGGGGTAAAAAAGCGTAATTGGCTGTCATGAACCCCTAAAAATAATTCTAACTGTTGACTCCATAACCAACCCTGTTCATTCGCGGCAATTTCTTCGTATTTTCCTGCCATCAACTGAAACCCCTTAAATTCTAAACTGGTAGGATCAAACCAGAAATAGTTAGGAGTCCGGAAAGTTTCCTGATAAATTTCTTTCTTGAGACCTCGATCGGTTTCTGCCGTTGAATCAGACAAAATCTCGATGATGACATGGGGATATTTGCCATCTTCTTCCCACACTACCCAACTTTTACGAGGTTTTCTTGCTACTCCCAAAACCACAAAAAAATCAGGACCCCTAAAATATTCTGATTTACGTTGATTGGGACTGTAATAAATAGTCAGATTACCAAAAGCATAGAAATCTTGGCGGTCTTTCCATAATAACTCTAGTGATTGGATCAAAAGCATCAATTGACGCAGATGTAACTCTGTTTCCATAGGGGGTTCATCACTCAGTAAATCACTTTTGGGAAAGATAATTTTCTTTAACTCATCTTCAACAATAACCATGACAACCACTAAATTATTTAACCTTCCCTATTTTAGCTCTTCAGTAGAGCGTTCTACTGTTTCCTATCAACCTAATCGTTTAGCAGGATTACGACGCTTTGCCATAGCGATTACCTTTCTCAATATTTTAGGTCATACCGGCCTTGGATTTGAACAATCTTCGGCCTGACAGGGGGACAAGAAGGCTGAAATCCATATATCGTAAGCTTTTCATGGTTTTAGCTCGAAAAAGTTTGCCGCACCATCTCTCACTTATTAATAATAATTCCTAGTAAGCTCGCTCCTATCCCTAGTTCTTTCGTTAGCTTTTTGCCTAGAATCGCTAGATCTATTTCTAGTGAGAGAAGCCAGAAGCCTTTGTTAGCAAGTTTTCTAGCTCGCTTGTCCCCCTGTCAGTTAAAAAGCCTGAATCAATTTTATAACCAACGTCGGGCTAAGTTACAATCTCTGTTAAAAGGCAATCGTCAAAGTTCCCAGAGAATTTGCCGTTTAACTCGCTGTCGTAATCAGAAGATAGATGATTATCTTCATCAGGCTAGTCGTTATTTAGTTAATCTCTTAGTTGACCAAGAGATAACAACTTTAGTAATTGGGAAAAATGACGGTTGGAAACAAAAAGTGAACTTAGGAAAAGTCAACAATCAAAAATTTGTGACCATCCCTCATGCTCGATTAATTGACATGATTAGTTATAAATGTCAATTAGTAGGAATCTCTGTGATTATTCAAGAAGAATCCTATACCTCAGCTTCTAATTTTTTGAATTTAGATCTGCTACCAGTGTATGGACAAACAACTGAAAGGCCAGTGTTTTCAGGAAAAAGAATTTCACGAGGGTTATATCGTACAGATAAGGGGATTCTGGTTCAATCTGATGTCATGGGTTCCTAAAACATTTTGCGAAAAGCATTCCCAAATGCGTTTAACCGCTATGGGATAGAGAGGTGCGTAGTTCACCCAAGGAGAATTAATCTCTCGAAGTAAAAGTGGCTCTTCGGTTTGTGTTATGCAATGGATGGGGGTTATAAGGAATGAAACCCTTATAGAGACAGACATTACCGCGATTTTTGTCAATTGTTTGCGATCTAGAGCGAACTAATCAATTAAATCTCTTGCCAGATAAGGATTTAGTCGATTTATGCCCCCATATCGAACCATACCAAGTCCCGAAGAGCCGTAAAAGTGAAGGGAATTTCTGAAATGGAATTCAGTCTGTCTATATTTGACTATACTTTTACTAACTATAGTTACTTTAACAAAATAGTCCTAAAAGTCTTTCCCAGTAAACATTTCACGATTCCATAGGCAAAAATTATCACAAAAAGTCGAGAAGATCCAAACTTTTTCAGCAAACCCTAATTAGTTGTCGTAACAATTGTCGTCAGAAGCGGGTAACGCGACTCGAACGCGCGACATTCACCTTGGGAAGGTGACGTTCTACCACTGAACTATACCCGCAAAACTATTCCTAATCATAGCATTGACCCCCCGACGAGAGCAACTGCTCTAGGCTGTTTTTCATCATCGCGCCAGTTTGTCCAGAAACGCTAAACTGTAAAGCTTCCCGATAGACTCGCCGCCGGATGATCAAGAATATTCACCGTCCCACCAGAAGACTCGACTTCCCCTTTGACAAAAGACCATAACCTCTGCTGTAGGAGGGGTTAAGACAATTTCTGATGTTCCGTTACTGGGTACCAATCAACGCCTTCTGTTGCGGAGAAGTCGGTCGAGTTATCTTAGAAAAACGATAACTTCCCTCTCTAATCGCACATTCTACCATATTCAGGTAAATCGTCTCTAAGTCCCCCAATAAAGTCCGAAAACTATTTCTAGGGATCTTGCCTTGATTCTGTTCTTTTCTCTGTTTAGATTGCACCGATTCACTGCGCCTCGGTTTAATCACATTCAGGGAACTATCATCAATTTATTCATCCTCAAATAGTCAAGGAGCTAGAGATTGTTTTCAATACCATTTGTCGATAATATCACCGGGTAATTTTGAGAAGTTGGCAAGGTTTCTTTTAAAATGCCTCTGAGCTTGGACAGGAATTTATGGGGTATTTTCTGGAAAAGAATCACTATAATTAAATAAAAATGGTACGCTATTTTTTCCCGATCCATCCATGACTAAAACCCGGGGCATTTGCGCTCCACCTTCGCGCCAAGCTTCGATCGCTTCTTTCTGTAAAACTAATCCTCCTCCCTGTTCTTTTAAAGTTTCTGCTAATAGTCTTTGTGCCTCAGCTTTCCCTTTAGCGCGATTAACTTCTGCTTGGGCCTGTTGTTCCGCTTCTTGGGTGATATAAACGGCTCTTTGGGCCCGTTGTTCTGCGATTTGCTTATCTTCAACAGCCCGGGCGAATTCTGGAGAAAAATTCAAATCTACCACACTGGTATCTAAGACTAGAATACCATACTTTTCTAACCGAGTCGATAGGGCATTATCAAAGTCTTCTTTTAACTCACTGCGTCGAGTAATTGCCTCCTCTACGGTTCTTTTAGCGGCGGCAATTTTAAAGGATTCTTGGGTTTGAGGGGCGATAATTTTAGCAACAATATTTTGCAGGGTGCCTTGGGTTCTTCTAATGGCCACTACTTGGGTCGGATCGAGACGAAAATTAATCGCAAAACTAGCGGATAAATCCTGTAAATCTTTAGTAGAACTTTGGGCGGGAACTTCAAATTTTTGCACCGTAACATCGTAGATATCGACACTAGAAACAAAGGGAGGTTTAAAGTGCAATCCCTCCAATAAAACCCCGTCCTTAGCCTTTCCTAAAACACTTAAAACCCCCGCTTGTCCGGGAGTGATAATCACATAGGCATTAAAGGCCGCTAAAATGACAATAGTGACCAATAATCCCCCGATCAGGGAAAGTAAATTAATAGCATCTTTTTGGTTCATAGTTTATACTCCTTGACGAGCGACTAAAGCGAGAATTTTTGTGGCAATCGCTTGATTGACAGGCATCACTGACAGACGATTTCCTGTCCTTACTAATAATAATTCATCGGCGGTAAAATTTTGTTTTAAAATTCCCAGGGGCAGCAGTTGGGGAAAAAGGCGATCGAACTCAACTTTAACCGTCCACCAGCGTGGGGAATCTGGAGAGGATTTAGGATCATAGTAGGGACTATCGCGATCGAATTGTGTAGGATCGATCATATCGGTTTCCACTACGCGCATCAAGCCGACAATCCCCGGCGGGGTGGTATTAGAATGGTAAAAAAAGGCTAAATCTCCCCGCTTCATCTGACGGAGAAAATTGCGGGCCTGATAATTTCGCACTCCCTCCCAAATAGTTTGACCATCTTTTTTAAAATCCCCGATACTATAGACATTGGGTTCCGATTTCATTAACCAGTAATTTAAATTCATCATTTATAGTTGTGATTAATTCAAATAAGCTCAAAAATATTTTTAGCCGTTCCTGTCAGCCTTGTTGCCATAGGATTAAATATAATTCACTTTAGCTGCTTTTGTAGTTCTACTCAAACAATTACTGAGAAGAATGTATCTAAGAATACTTTTGTTAGCGGCAATTTTTAAGGACTATGAGCGTTCAAGTCTAGCTATTCTTGGCAACCGTCAGTTTTTCCCTATGGCTAAAAATAACTTATTCTCCACTATTAAATCGCTCAAATAAGCTGTAAAATAGGATACATTGCCCTAAAAATCTCTAGCCAATCAATAGATTATCGGTGTTCCAAGCCACTCGCCGCCGTTTAGCCTTATGGTACACTGTTGTCACTGCCATACTACTGCTTTTTCTCGCTACGGGAATGTATTTTTATGTGCGGCATACCCTAGTGGATCGCATTGATGATACCCTTAAACACATCATTGAGGTGGTAAATCGTTCTCTCGTGATCGAATCGATTCCCCCGAACCAAGGACGTTATCGCGTCGATCCCCTCGCAAGTTTTCCCAGTCAGGGTAAATCCGTGGAGGACGATCATATAGATTTGGAATGGTTCGATCCCCAAGGTAATCTAGTTTGGTCAACTCTGCCCGAATCCTTAGATATTCCCCTCCATCCCCACCGTCAGGGGGAAACTATTCGCTTATCCGATGATCGTCTGCTGCGACAAATAACCGAAAGGGTGGAAATCGATCATTATGTTTTGGGATATCTGCGGGTAAGTCATCCTTGGTTTGAGGTGACAAAACCGATTAGACAGCTATTATTGGATTTAATCCTCGGAATTTGCCTGATGATTGCCAGTGTAGCCGGGATTGGTTGGTTTTTGTCCGGTTTAGCCATTCAACCGGTAAAAGAGTCCTATCAGAGTTTAAAACAATTTACCGCCGATGCTTCCCATGAATTACGCAATCCGATCGCCACTATCCAAACTAACGTGCAAATGGCGATCGCTTATCCTCAAACTGGCGATCAACGCTTGCAGGTGATCGAGCGTTTAACGGAAAGATTGGGCAATTTAGTCAATGATCTGCTTTTTTTAGCCCGTTCTGATAGTGGCATCGTCCAACCGATCGAGCAAGCTGTACCTTTGGACGCTTTATTGATGGAAGTGGTGGAAGAACAGCGTTTAATCGCCGATAAGCAGGGAATTTGCCTTTCTTTGTCGATTGTGGAACCGAACCAAGAGGATTTTTCCTACAGCGATGAAATGTTTACTATGGAGGGAGATTGGGATCAATTAGCTCGTTTATTCACAAATTTAATTTCTAATGCCCTAAAACACGCTTTTTTGCCAGAATCTGAGCCTAAAAATGTAGCAGTGGAATTGGAAAAAAGTAAACGCGATCGACAATCGGTGTTACTGGTGCGCGTCAAAGATAACGGAATCGGTATTCCCGAGGCTGCTTTGTCCCATATTTTTGATCGCTTTTATCGTCTCGATCCCGCGCGACAAAATTCTGCCACTTCCGGGGGAACGGGATTAGGATTAGCGATCGCTTTAGCGATTACCCTCAGTCATCATGGACAAATTAGCGTCGAAAGTCAGATCGATCGAGGAACAATCTTCACCGTCAGCTTACCGAAAAGCCATCAACGGGAGAAAAAAACCGAAAAGTCAGAAGCTTAACACCTCTGACTTTTTTTATACCCCCAAGGGAATTCGAATCCCTGTCGCCTCCGTGAAAGGGAGGTGTCCTAGGCCACTAGACGATGGGGGCGTGGATTTCAGACCTTTTTAAATATAACAATAATCTTTCCTAGAGTCAAGGGTTTTAGCAAAAAATTTTTTTATCCCGCCCTTGCACAATAGGATAGTCTAAATGAAGATGTTATCGCCCAAAATCCATGGCTGCCGATCCCTATAAAAGCCGACTGTTCAACCTGATCAACCGTCGTTTGATCCGTCTGAAAGATAACCTCGGCCGCGTCTCCCGTAGCGGTCAAAATGCGATCGCTATTACCCTGCAAATAGCCCTTTATCCTGTCTATTTGCTGGTACAATCCCTGCGGATGACGGCTAATCAATTGGGGAACAGTCTCCAGAAACAATTATCACCCCCCGGCAAGGATGGGACGGATGCGATCGCGGAATTTCTCCAGAGCTTATCCGACCAAGAAACGGCATTTATTGGCATAGCAGCCGATCTAGAGGATCAAGCTTTAGTTTTCGTCACTAACGATCACCAGACTGTTAAAATCACCGATAATCAAACCCAAAGACAAATAGAAAAACAAATTAGGACGGCACTGGCTAACTACGCCCTCGAAAAACGGAAAATTAAGCGATTAAATCGTCAATATCCGCCTTTATTACCAAATTTTACCGATAAAAATCCTGTCTTGCCTCCGATCCGTTGGTTTTGGAACCTACTACGCTGGGAACAACAGGGACAAATCGCGATCGCCATAAATCTATTCCAAGAATCCCATCTCGTCAAAACCCCGACACCACTCTCCTTACCACTGCCTAATTTAAATTCTCAAGCGATTTTAGAAGTTATTGACGAAAAATTAGCGATTTTCGAGGCTAAATTTCTCGCTATCTCCCCCGCAATCCCCAGCAGTGTTAGCCACACCTCTAAACCCCCTTCCGATCTCGTTAACCAGTCCCCGAATCTGGAGAAAAATTCCTCCTATCTCTGGCGACTTTATTGGTTAATTTATGCGGCGATCGAGCATTTCTGGGCAAAAGAGAAGAATAATTTAGAATATAGTGCTGATTCCCCCGCTTTATCGGCAAAATATCCCCTAAGTCTTCCTAATTCTCTGCTGATCACCTTCAAGCAACGTCTCCAGGATTGGCTAGAAAAACAAACCCAAGCGGATCCCTTCACGCTCGGCAAACTCATCCAAGCGGCGATCGATCACTTCTTTTCCTCTCGCCAATCCCTGACATTTTCCGCCGTCAGCGAGCAAAATTGGCTAGAATCCGCCGATATATTGGCTATTTCTCCCCAAGACTCCGAAAAACCCCGCCTTAATCCCGCTTATCCCCTTCCCCAGTCCCCAGTCACCACAGCCGAGCCTGATATCACAAAAAAAGCTTTTAGTCAAGAAAAACAAAATAAATCTTTACAAAAAATCCCCCCGGCCGCTGCCCAAATTACTCCTGGAGAATCCCCCCCCGCCACCCAATTAGATCCCCGCTATGCTAAGGAGATAATTCAACCAATTAACGAGGAATGGTTAGAAACCGAATCAACCCCCGTCGGCTACGTTAAACACCCCTTAGAACGGATTTTAGAGGGATTAGATGCGATCATTTTATGGGTAGAGGAATTGGTTATTAAAATTTGGCGTTGGTTGCGGTATGATCGACGCATTTCTAAATTACTCAAACGCAAACGCTAAATCGATCGAGCGATTTTGGGTATAGTTGATCGGGTAGTCTTTCTGTTGTGAGAAACTTGAGACTATCTTTAGGGACTTATACCAATTTTCTAAACTAGCGGCAGAGATGGCTAGTTAAAAAAGGCACTCAACTGACCGATATTATCGTATGGGAATGCACCACCGTTTTATTGCTTTTGATAGTCCCTTCGATTAGTCCCAAACCCTATCAAACACCGAAACCAACTTTAAAGTAACCAGAAAACTAGGCTTAGGAAAACAATAATTAAGGGTGATGCTAAATCCGGTTATTTAAAGAATTATTTATTGCTCCTATTGCCCATTGCCTGTCCTGATATGTAGCCTACACTCAACAGATTTAGTATCAGTTATCTTAAGGGTGAGTTACGAAGTCTCTGGTTTTAGGGAACGGGCAACGGGGAACATGAGCCAGTCGTCTAGAGATGAGACAAATTAGGTTACACTTCATCTGTAGAAGAAACGCTGTAACCTAATTCCGATGATGGCTGTACTTTCTGACCTATTTTCGGTTCTGTGCCTGCCAACAATCTTTTAATATTACCCTGATGACGAACAATCACATAGATTCCCCCCATCAAACTAAATAAAATATAGGGGAGAGGTTGACCCAAAACAATCATTAAAATATTGACCACCAGCGCCCCAATAATCGAACCTAAAGAAACAATCCGGAAAAGTGCCAGAATAACTAAAAAACTCGCCAAAGTTCCGCAAGCCACTAGGGGATTCATCACTAATAAAACCCCTAAACTGGTGGCGACGGATTTACCACCACTAAAATTCAAGAAAATCGATTTACTATGACCGATGATTGCTCCCAATGCTGCCCCGATAATTAACCAGTAATACCAACTTTCTGGGAGAGGATTGACATCAATAAAATATAGCCCGCGTACCAGGGCCACCGCCGCCATTCCTTTTAACATATCAATTAATAACACCGTCACCCCGGCAGTTTTTCCCAGAGTTCTCAACACATTGGTGGCCCCGGTGGAACGGGAACCATAGTCACGAATATCGATACCTTTGCTGTATTTACCGATTAAATAACCCGTGGGAATTGAACCGAGCAGATAGGATAAAAGTAAGATAGTAACACTGATAAGAATCGGAATAAGCATAAATTAAACCCAATTTTTAGCAAGAGCGAGCGTCGTCATCAGTGTATCAGCCCGAAGACAAAAAACACTCACAGGGAACCATAGACGGGAATTGCCGCCCCGCGCAAGTCTTTCGCCCCTTCCCCCGCTAGAAAACAGATCACCTCGGCTAGAGATTGGGGACTTACCCAGTCCTTGGCATTTGCCTCTCCCATCGCTTCCCGGTTGCCCGGAGTATCGATAACACTTGGCAAAACCACGTTAGCGGTAATATTAGTCTGTTTGGTTTCTTCTGCAATCGCTTGGGTTAAAGCCACTACCGCCGCTTTCGAGGCACAATAGGCGGCCAAATTTGCCCCCGGTTGTACGGCACCACGAGAACCGATAGTGACGATACGACCATAGTTATGAAGTTTCATCGAGCGCAAACAGTGTTTACACAGTAAAAAAGTGCTATGGAGGTTTAAATCAAACATTTTTAGCCAATCTTCATAGCTAAACTCCTCCGTCGCCCCCATGGTAAAACCCCCGACTAGATGAATTAAAACATCGACCCGACCGAGATCATCAATTAATCTGGACACGGCAGTTTCTTGGGTTAAATCCACCCTGACAAAGCGAATACGCTCAAATTCCGCCGCACTCAGCCGAGATTTCAGACGAGCTACCTCCCTTTCCTCCCGATAGGTCACGGTTAGATGACCGCCATGGTGTAAAACTGCCGGAGTGACTCCTAAACCCAGTCCTCCCGTACCGCCGGTCAGCAATACCCGTTTATCTTTCATATCGATAGATAGATAGTCGATCGCTCCAATTATAGATGATTTAACCCGGCAATTGGGCAATATTACCGCCTTTCTCGCCAGACTAGGATTCCTTCATCGCTTGTTTTTTCTCCGCCTTCAGGTCGCGACTGCTGGCGGCGGCAATTTCCGCATCCATCAGGGTGCGTCCGGTGGCCGCTAGATAGACATCATCGAGACTAGGACGGGATTGGGCCATGCTAAACACGGGTAATCCCGATTCGGCTAGGGTTTGTTCAATTTTGCTTAAAGGATTGCTATTGGCCGTGACGATGAGATTAAGGGAGTTACCCTGGGCGGTATTAACGATTACTTCCTCGACAAAAGGCAGACGGGATAATAATTCTTTCGCTTTTCGGGCCTCTTCCTCTGGGGAAAATTCCCGCACTTTCAGGGTAATGCGATCGCCACCCAGTTGCTCCTTCAGTTGTGAGGGGGTACCACGAGCGATGACGATACCATTGTCGATAATTGCCAAGTTATCGGCCAAAGCGTCGATTTCTTCGAGATAATGGCTGGTAATTAATACACTGGTTCCGGCCGCCCGCAATTGTCGCAGAAAATCCCAGACAATCAAACGACTTTCGATATCGAGGCCCACAGTCGGTTCATCCAGTACCAAAACTTCCGGCTGATGCAGTAATCCCGCCGCTAAATCCAGCCGTTTTTTGATGCCGCCGGAATAGGTCCCCGTTTTTTTGTCGGCGTATTCCTCTAATCCTAAAAGATTTATTAATTCTTTGATGCGCTCTCTTGACTTTTGAGCGGGAATGTGATATAGAGCCGCTTGTAGTTGCAACAGTTCCCGGCCGGTGAGCATTTTATCGAGGGCGACTTCTTGGGCAACGTAACCCAGGCGTTTACGGGCGGATTTGGGGTTATTCAGGGCATCGACACCCCCCACCTCGATTTTGCCGCCATCGGGTTTAGCAAGGGTGCAAAGACAGCGAATCGTGGTGGTTTTTCCCGCACCATTGGGACCGAGTAAACCGAAGATTTCTGCCGCTGCCACGGTAAAGGAGATATCTTTAACCGCTGCTGTCTGACCGTAGGATTTTTTTAAGTTTTCGATCGCCACCGCAAGGGTCATAAGCTGATTTTCGCCCACTTGAGCGAGACAATTTTTTTGTTAACTTTCTCGGTCTATTTTAACCCAGATTCCCCACTTGAAAATCTGGTATTGTAGATTTGATCTGCTCACTGCGCTCTCTGCGGCGGTAATGACTGGCAGCTCAAAGGTTGAGAAGGTGGCACTCGTTGGCAATCCCCACTGATTGCCGATTGTTGGGCCAGGGTTTCTAGTTTAGTCTCAACGACAACGTGTAAAAAATGGCAGTCTGTTGTATTTTCAATTACCGTAACCGATCAAGGTTCCGATTTTTAACCTCATTTTTTCGATAAATTCTTCTTTTTAGCGAAGTTTCTTGGCTCTCTTGGATTTGGTGGGTAAAATGTATTCTAAGATACAGTCCTGCTGGCGAGGGAGTGGAATGAACCACAAAGACACAAAGAACACAAAGATTGATCGATCCTATGTAAGTTAAACTTATCAGACAGAACCTAGAAGAGCCGTTTCTTGCCTCTCGACCAGGAAAATATTCAGCCAGTTTTAAGGAAGTAGATACGGTTGTTTCTTAGAGATAGTCAGGAATTTTTAACCTAGATTTTCCAACAGTTCCCGAACCATCCACTCTGATCGCCTTAATACTGTTTGGGTCAATTTTATTAACTCGATCAAGCAGTAAAAACTAAACCCAATCGGTTTTGGAGAGAGCCAACTTATCTCCAAAACCGATCAAGATCGAGATCGGCTTTGTTGAAATGGAAAACAGGGATTATTCCCTAAAAAACTGGCAACTTTTTTGACTATAATAACGACAAGATTATCAGTATAGTTTTAGACTCTTAGACCATCCTATCATCAGCCCTATCTAGATCGCAATATATATTTATGAAATTTAGTGAAATTGCCCAAAAATTAAGCCATTTAGTCTCTGCTCACAGTTTAACTGCCTATCCCGACAGAAATCCCCAAATTAAAGCCATAACTCCCATCGAAACCGCCCTAGTCGATACCATTAGCTATATCGAAGGGGGAAAATTTGCTACCTTTGTCGCCAAAACTGAGGCTACTGCCCTAATTCTGCCCCTGGATCCCAATTTACAACAACAGGCCGACGAACGCGGCATCCCTTGGTTAGCTAGTGCCAATCCCCGACTTTTATTCGCCCACGCCATCAAATTATTCTATCAACCCTTTCAGCCCCAACCCTACATTCACGCCACCGCCGTGGTGCATCCATCGGCTAAAATCGGCCATAAAGTCGCCATCGGGGCCCATGCTGTGGTGGAAGCGAATGTCATCCTCGGTGATGGGGTGTGCATTCATCCTAACGCCGTTGTTTACCCTGGGGTACATATTGGCGATCGCACAACTCTCCACGCTAACTGTACTATCCATGAACGGGTACAAATCGGCAATGATTGCGTTATCCACAGTGGCGCTGTTATTGGTGCGGAGGGCTTCGGTTTTGTGCCGGTTCCCGAAGGCTGGTTTAAGATGGAACAATCGGGTATCGTGGTCTTAGAAGATGGGGTAGAAATTGGCTGTAATAGCGCCGTGGATCGTCCGGCAGTGGGAGAAACCCGCATCGGTAGCCAGACTAAGATCGATAATCTTGTCCATATTGCCCATAATTGCCAAATTGGCCAAGCTTGCGCCCTAGCAGGACAGGTAGGCATGGCAGGAGGCGTAAAATTGGGCAATCGCGTTATTTTAGCGGGACAGGTGGGCATTGCCAATCAAGCAGTAATCGGTGACGATGCGATCGCATCTGCCCAAGCTGGCATTCACAACGATATCGGGGCAGGAGAAGTGGTTTCTGGCTCTCCCGCTATGCCGCATAAACTATTTCTCAAGGTAGCAGCCGCTTACAAGCGTTTACCCGAAATCTATCAAGCGGTTAAGCAATTGAAAAAATAGCCCTATTCGGGGGACAGGAGACAGGAGACAGGAGACAGGAGACAGGAGATTATTTTTATTTATTCTCCCTTCTCCCCACTTCCCCACTTCCCCAC
>NZ_JADEVX010000299.1:0-3376 GCF_015207925.1 Microcystis sp. LEGE 00066
ACATAGGATTGATCAGTCTTTGTGTCCTTTGTGTCTTTGTGGTTCGTTCCACCCCCTCGCTAGGAAGAATGTATCTTAGAATACATTTTACCCACCAAACCCAAGAGAGCCGCTGCTTTTTGCCTTTTGCCTTCGTTATTGAGGATTTTTTCTTTTCGGGGGTTTTTGTTTGCTGGTAGGGAGTAGGGGAGCGGTTAATTTTTCATAGAGTTCAAAGAGGTATTCAATACGGTTTAATTCACTGGTAAAGGGTTGGGGACGATAACACAAATCAACGGCTTTGTCAAGTTTTTGGTGAGCTTTGAGCAAGTCGGGAGGCATGGTTAAAGGATCGTATAAATCCGCAAGGCTACTATCAGGATATTTTACCCTAGTATCTAGCACAGTTTGAGCGCAAGTTTCAACGGTTTGTTTTTGTTTGTCGGTGATATTTTCTGGAAAGGGGTAGTTATTATAAACAATATCTTTTGAATAACGATAATCGCTTTTTAATCTTCCACACACATATTTAACCCATGCCATGTGCATTGCTGAAGTAAGAATACCAAATAAATATAAATTTGCATTAGGAATTAATAAAACTTGATCATTACCAATCACATTTTTATTCATAAAACCTATTGGAATATATTTTCTTCTTTCAGATGAAACACGGGGAACAAGTAAATAATTAGTATCAGGTTGTGCTATTTGACAGAATAGAGTAGGTGTCGCCGCAAATTTACGAGTAGCAGCAGCTTTACTTTTTAATCTAAAATTTTTAACCCTATCTACTCTTTTGATGACTTCTGGTAATGTCTTTAATTCAGTGGGAGAAATATCAAGTAACCATAGACAGTAGCGACTATAACCATTAATAAATTCTTGCGCTCCTGTATAAGGTCTAATCCATTTTTCTGCCTTCGGCTCTAATTTTAAAAATTCTTCTTTTTCCAGTTCTGTAAAAATAAAATTACCACCATCTCTTGGCATACTACCAAAACGCATTAATGGAACATTAGATAAAGGAAAACTTCGGTTATTAATAATGATGTCACTTCCATCAACTAAATAGGGATTAATATTATTAGACTGAATAACTAATGATTCACCTTGAATATCTTCATAATCAAATAGGATTTTAGTTGTTATATTAAAACTTCCAAAGCCAATAATAACACAATGAACTGCAGCGTTTCCTTTGGCTTCATTACTCCATTTAAAAGTACGATGGGCAAAATGAATTTTTAACTGATATTTCTGAAAAAGAATATTCCAAAGTAAGGCAACTTGCTCACCTTGAGATATAGAATTTGTGGAAACAAAAGCAACCCTGATTCTATTGCCCTGAATTATTTGAGCAGCCTTAATATACCATGCACACACATAATCTAAAACGCCTATTCCTTTCTCACCGTCGAAAACATAAGCCATATCATTCCTTTGCTCATCGTTCATAATCATCGCACCAACAAAAGGAGGATTCCCTAAAATAAAATTGAGCTTCTCTTTTGATATAAGTTCTTCCCAATCAATCCGTAAGGCATTTCCATGAACAATCTTTGCCGATTTCTTTAATGGTAAACGCACAAAATACTGACCAAAAGTATTACTAACTTTAACATTCATCTGATGATCAATTAACCACATCGCCACTTCTGCCACCCTCACCGCAAACTCATCGTATTCAATACCAGCAAACTGATTTACATCTACCTGAATAATAGCACTAATATCTGTTACTAACTGCCCCGTTTTATCTAACTCCTGTAATACCAAAATCTCTAAATCGCGTAACTCCCGATAGGTAATAATTAAAAAATTACCGCAACCACAGGCAGGATCGAGAAAATATAAATTAGCAATCTTTTTCTGAAATTCTAGTAATTTATTGCGATTGCCTTTAATCTTCTCAAATTCCCTGTGTAAATCATCTAAAAATAACGGTTTAATCACCTTTTGAATGTTCTTCTCGGAGGTATAATGCGCCCCTAAATTGCGTCGCTCTTTTGGATTCATTACCGCTTGAAACATAGAGCCAAAAATAGCAGGGGAAATTTTTCCCCAATCAAAAGCACAAGCTTCTAATAACATGACTCGCATCTTGCTATCAAAAGCCGCCATCGGTAACGACTCCTCAAATAACTTGCCATTTATGTAGGGAAATTGAGTTAAATTCTCATCGAGATTTTTTAATCTTTTTTCTTCTGGTGTATTCAAAACCTGAAAAATAGCATCAATGTGCATCGCCAAATCACTGCCATCTTCTTTGGTATGTAAATCGATATATTCCCAGAAAATACCCTTATTAAAAATACCCGTTTCATCGGCAAATAAACAAAATAATAAACGCACTAGATAAACTTCTAAATCATGCCCCATATAACCAATTTCTTTCAGGCAATCATGAAGTTTTCCCATTAACTCTGCCGCTTGAATATTGACGGGATCTTCGTCTTTATAAACTCGCTTTTCGTAACCAGCAATAAAATCAAATAAATGAACATTATCAACAAAATTACTTAATTCAAATTCCCATTGATTGCCCGAATCTAAATCATATAATTTAAACCGTTGAAAATCCGATACTAAAATATAACGCGGTAACTCATGTTCCTTTAAATTGGGAAAATAATCCTTAGCCTGTTGTGTGGCTTTTTCTAAATCTTTACCTTTCGATTTATGCTCAACTAAAATCGTTCCTTTCCAGAGTAAATCAATAAAACCCTGTTTATTATCGGCTTTTTTTATCGGTTGCTCAAAACTGGCTACCCTACGCCGTGAAATGCCAAAGACATAAAAAAACTCATTCCAAAAAGACTGAGATTCTGCTTTTTCTGAAGTCTCTCCTTCCCACTCTTTTTGAAAAGCGATGGCGCGATTTTTAATTTCATTCCAACTTAAAGGCATAGTTTTAACTCCTTATCTTTCGCCGGTTTGCTCAAAGATACTAGAAAATGGTGTAGGGAGCCAGATGCAGTTAGCAAGGGATACAGATAAGTAGCTGGTTATAATTAAATTGAAGATAAATTTTAGGTTCGATCCCCCCTGCCCCCCTTGATCTATCCATTAGTCAGATCTTTCTTAACAAAAAGAGAAGAAACTTAAAAAAAGGGGAAACGATTGATAGGTATAGTTTTGAAAGAAGGAATTAAGGTGGAGGTAAGCAAAAAAATGGAGAAATGGGCAGCCCAAGAATTACAATATGCAGACCTAGGGGACACCAGAAGAAAGAAAAGGTTAATCAGTATCGTAGAAAACTTGGCCAGTCAACCTAGTACAAGTGTGCCACAAGCTTCGGGAAATCTAGCCGCAGCGAGTGCCACCTACGACTTTTGGAATTCCCCCTATTTTCACCCCTCAGATATAATTGCCGCCCAAGCTAAAAGTACAGTAG
>NZ_JADEVX010000062.1:0-22570 GCF_015207925.1 Microcystis sp. LEGE 00066
CCCCACACCCTGCCCCCACCAACAAACTTTTTGCCGCAAACCCTAGTTATTTCCCATGACAATCAGGAGGATCGATAACATTGGTAAAAATTGCCCAAAGTACCATGAGCGGCATCGGCAATAAACAGATTAGCCACTGATGACCGGTTAGGGTCGCCGTTGCAAACAGACTGTTCATCACCCCCCATTGACTAAACAAAATTTGTAGGGCAACAGCAGCCACAATCCCCAAAATTAGGATTGGTGCATTAGTAATCGAGGTTGACTGACCACGCAGGTAGTACACTAGGCTCATCCCTAATTGGCTGATACTGAGCAGATAGATAACCCGTGCTGCCACAAGGGATTGAATTGCCATTGTGCGGGCAACGGCAATATCTCCTGTGGTCGATTTAGCCCACTCAAACATACCAAAAATTAGAATCCAGTTAAACAATGAAACAGCCAAAATTCGGCGTAATAGTTTTTTGGTGATCAAAGGTTCATTGGGATTGCGTGGTGGTGACTGCATAATGCGGTCGGATTTTGCTTCAAAGGCCAGGGGAACAGTCATCGTGACCGAGTTGATCATGTTCAACCAGAGTACTTGTAGGGAGAGGATGGGTAAATCTCGTGCTAGTAAGGCACTGATCAGAATCGTCATCGATTCGCCACCATTGACAGGCAAGAGAAAAGATATCGCTTTGCGTAAATTTTGATAAACGGTGCGTCCTTCTTCCACAGCGGCCTTGATCGAGGCAAAGTTATCATCAGTGAGGAGCATATCAGCAGATTCCCGGGCGACTTCCGTTCCCCCTTTCCCCATGGCAATGCCGATATCGGCCTGCTTGAGAGCCGGCGCATCATTGACACCATCGCCGGTCATCGCCACGATTTCTCCTTGAGACTGGAGTACTTCCACCAGTTGCAGTTTTTGGGTAGGGGCAACCCTGGCAAATACCGATCCATCGACCACCGCTTGGGCCAGTTGATGATTATCCATTTGCGCTAATTGTTTTCCCTCAAATGCTAAGACTTGTGCTGCCGTTTTAATGCCCATCCGTTTCGCGATCGCCCGTGCCGTGACAAGATGATCACCGGTAATCATCTTGACGCGAATCCCAGCACTTTGACAGGCATGAACAGCAGCGATCGCCTCTGGACGAGGCGGGTCAATCATGCCCTGTAATCCTAGAAACACCAAGCCTGTTTCGATATCCTCATGGTCGATAGAATGCTGATGGGTCGCTGCCGCTTTTTTGGCGAAGGCAAGCACCCGTAAACCCTGCCCTGCCATCGTTTCTACCGCTTGCTCGATCTGTTCGGCGTTCAGCGCAGTCATCTGACCATAGCGATCGATCATCTGGGAACAACGACGCATTAGCGACTCAACCGATCCCTTAACATAGATCAGACGAGGTATCCCATCATGCAGGGTTGCCATGTATTGGTACTCAGATTCAAAGGGAATTGCATCCAATCGTGGGGTTAAAGACAATAGCCCCAATTGACTGAGACCTGCTTTGGCAGCGGCCGCAATCAGCGCCCCTTCCGTAGGATCCCCCACCACTGACCAATCTTCTCCCGTTTGTTTGAGCCAGGAGTCATTACAAAGCAAACCAGCTACCAGACAATCCCCTAGGGCCGGGGGCAATTCGTCCGGGTATGGGCTGCCAGGGTTGCCATCGGTAATCAGACTAATTTCGCCCTTGGGACTATAGCCACCACCACTAACGGCGTAATATTGCCCCTCGGTATAAATGGACTGTACAGTCATTTGATTTTCGGTCAGGGTTCCGGTTTTGTCGGAACAAATGACGGTCGCACTCCCCAATGCTTCCACTGCGGGCAGTTTACGAATAATCGCATGACGACGGGCCATGCGGTTGACTCCAATGGCCAAGGTAATCGTTACCACTGCCGGCAGCCCTTCTGGAATCGCACTCACTGCCAGGGCAACGGCAGCTTCAAACATATCGATCCAAGATTTCCCCCGTCCTAACCCGATGGTAAAGGTCAAGGTTGCTAGGGTCAAAATTGTGTAGAGTAGGGTGCGGCTAAATTGGGCAAATTTACGGGTCAGGGGTGTGCTAAGGCTGACTCGGCTTTCCATCGACTGGGAAATCTGCCCCACTTCGGTGGCATTGGCCGTAGAGACAACAATCCCTTTGCCCTGTCCAAAGGTAACGAAACTCCCTGCGTAGGCCATGTTTGTCCGTTCTGCTAGGGGCGTATCCCCGGGTAAGGGTTCGATCGCTTTTGACCCGGGCAAGGATTCCCCAGTCAGGGCAGACTCATCCACCTGCAAATTGCGGACTTTCAGCAGCCTCAAGTCCGCCGGTACTTTATCCCCCGATACCAATAAAACGATATCTCCCGGCACCAAATCCCGAGATGGAATCCGCAGGGTTTGTCCCTCTCGCAACACCGTCGCTTCTGTGGTTACGGCTTTGGCCAAGGAAGCGATCGCACCTTCCGCCTTAGCTTCCTGCACATAGCCAATAATGGCATTGATCAGGGTAACTCCCCAAATTACTGAGGCATTCGTCCAAGACCCTAAAAATGCCTTAATAGTACCCGCCAGCAAGAGGATATAGAGTAGCGGCTGATGAAATTGCTGCAAAAATCTCAACCAAGCTGGTTTCCCCGGCTTAAATCGCAGTTCATTCGGGCCATATTTTTCGTAGCGACTGGCCACTTCTTCTGCTGATAAGCCCGTTGACCCATCGCTGGTCAAGTATTCAATCACCTCTGGTTGAGAAAGTTGATGATACAACGGCAACGATAATTGAACTGGCATCATGCTCTCCAATATTTAGCAGATGGATATTCTGATCCTATCAGTCGGATAGGTTCTTGCTCTTGCTGCACACCATTCCCCCGCGTAAATGACTAGGGATTCTAAGCGGCTGCTAGGCAACGTCGATTTATCGGGTTGCCTAGGATCTTTTTAGCCGACCAGAATCTTAATTTTTGGCTAGGAATCTGCTTCTCTGGGATTTTTAAAACCTAGAGCCAAACCCACTTAACGCCCTGAACAAGACAATAGCTTTTATGCTCTCGTCTTATTTTGGTAATAATCGCGGGTTCCCTTGGCATCTAGGGCTTCACCGAGACGATCAATAGCGTGGGCGTAGGCGGCGGTACGCAGAGATATATCGAATTCCTGGGCGAAAGACCAGACTTTTTCGGCTTCTGTCACCATTCTTTCTTTTAAGCGCTCATTTATCTCGTTTAATCGCCAATAAAGACCGCTGCGATTTTGCACCCATTCAAAATAACTCACCGTTACCCCACCGGCGTTAACCAGAATATCGGGGAAAACGAGAATCCCTTTTGAGTCTAAAATGCGATCAGCTTCTGAGGTAGTCGGACCATTGGCCACTTCAAAGATATATTTTGCCCGCACGCGATCGGCATTTTCGGCGGTAATTTGGTTTTCTAGGGCAGCCGGAATCAAAATATCCACATCTAGGGCTAATAATTCTTCATTACTAATCGCCTCGTGTTCCACGATATTACACACAGTACCCTCACAGTAAATAGCAGTAATTCCGCGATGTTCCTGTTTATACTCACGAATGCTGGCAATATCTAGGCCTTTTTCCCGATAAATGCCGCCCTGGGAATCACTTACCGCCACCACTTGATAACCCGCTTTGGCGAGGAGATCCGCCACTACGGCCCCAGCGTTACCGAATCCTTGGACGGCCACGGTAGTATTAGCGGGTTTTTTGTCTAATTTCGGCAAAAGAGAGTGAATAACATGAAAAGCCCCCGTTCCCGTCGCCGTATCGCGGCCGCGACTGCCTCCCATGGTTAAAGGTTTCCCCGTCACCACCGCCGGACTAATTTTACGCTGAATGATGCTGTACTGGTCCATCATCCAACCCATGATCATCTCGTTGGTATAGACATCGGGGGCAAGAATATCGACATCGGGACCGATAAAGTCGGCTATACCCTCGATATAGCCCCGGCTAAGGCGTTCTAACTCGGCTTTTGACAATTCTTTCGGATTTAGGGTAATGCCGCCCTTAGCCCCACCAAAGGGCAAATCCAGCAGGGCGCATTTAAAGGTCATCCAAAAGGCCAGGGACTGCACCTCATCAATGCTGACGTTGGGATGATAGCGCACACCCCCCTTGCCAGGGCCTCGGGTGTCATCGTAGCGGACGCGGTAGCCTTGGAAGATTCTTAAAGTGCCGTTGTCCATACGGACGGGTATGGAGACACTAAGACTAGCTTTGGGATATTTTAACCGCTCGATCGCATCATCGGAAATGGAGACATACTTAAGGGCCTGTTCTAGGCGACTGCTGGCATCGGTAAAGAGTGATTTCGACATGATTTTTTTTCCCCTATCTATCCCCATTAGAACAGGTCAAAACCGTATATTTCGCTACAGTTTATTTTTCTTAATTAACCATGGGCGGGAATTGCCTACCAGTGTTCTCAAACAAGGTTAGTGTTGAGTTAACTTCAGTGAGTAAGAGATTTTCTGGTACATCATCCACCAAGAGGATGCGATCGCTTAATTCCATTTAATTTTAATTGTCAACGATACTATGACGGCATTTCTCATAAAGATGAGGTTTAACCTAAAAAGTGCAAGGGTTTTCAGACCTGCGCTATTTATAACCCTGCACTTGTTGGGAAAAAAGGGCTTAAAACCGTTAACTGAACTGAATTCTACTTTTATTCAGCCAACCCTAAATAAATCACAGAACCAGTGATCCTATCATCGAAACGGAAAAGTAAACGAGTTTTTTTGTCTGAAATCTGGGAATCAGGCATCAGCGAAAAGCTGATGCCTGAAGATAAGAAATCCGAGGCCGAAAAACAGCTAAGTTTTAGGCGACATTACCTGCTGTGGTAGTAATAATTTGACGTACTTGAGCATCGGTCAGATTCGGATTGGCACTCAACATCAAGGCTACCACTCCAGCCACATGGGGTGCTGCCATGGAGGTTCCACTCAAGAAACCATAGCCTCCATTAGGGAGAGTAGAATACACTTGTACGCCTGGAGCGGTGACATACCTCATCGAAGAATTGGAGCCAGCACGATTGGAGAAGGAAGCCATCTGGTTAGAACTATCAACGGCACCTACGGCAAGACCCCAAGAGGTGGCACTGGAAGCGGGATAACCGGGTTGAGCTGCCCCCTCATTACCAGCGGCCATAACCACGATAACTCCGCGACTGCTGGCATACTGGAGGGCGGATTGAACCGCACTGTCAGTGCTACCACCCCCCAAACTCATATTAATTACATCAGCACCGTTGTCCACAGCGTAGCGAATTCCCTGGGCAACGCCACTATAGCTGCCACTACCAGAATCGCTCAAAACTTTCACCGGCATAATTCTGGAATTGTAGGCCACACCAGTAGCCCCAAAACCATTATTAGCAGCAGCAATGGTTCCCGCCACATGGGTACCATGGCGGTTGCCATCTAAAGTGTTATTATTGCCATTGGCAAAGTTCCAGCCATAAACGTCATCAACGTAACCGTTGCCATCGTTATCAAGCCCATCATTGGCAATTTCGCCCGCATTTGTCCAAATATTGCCCGCTAAGTCGGCATGATTGCGGTCAACTCCTGTATCTAGTACAGCAACGACGATTCCTTGTCCTGTATAACCTCTTGCCCAAGCTTCGGGAGCATTAACTAAGTTAACCCCCCAGTCATTAGCACCACCAAAAGTGGGAACGTTGGCAAAAGGACTTTGATTCAAGGCCCCAGCGACGGCTTTCGCGGCATTAACTAAACCGTATCCTGAAATGGCACTATATCCGGGTACAACTGGGGCTGTGGTAGCCGAAACAGCGAGATTATAGTTGGTATTGCCACTATAGGGATAGACACGAATGTAGTAGGTGCCTGCACTCAACTGACTGGTAATGCTCTCAGAAGCCGTACCACCGTTAGTAGAGGAGGCAATGACAGAACCGCCACTATTTAACAGTTGCACGTCCGCGTCGGCGGTCATTCCGGTGAGACCGAGATTAAAGTTACCAGAATTAGCGAGGGAAAAACGATAGTAATCATTGGTATCGGTGCTTCCTACCCAATCGGTGTAACTGGTGGTGCTGGAACCGACTGTAATCGCTCTGGCAGTGGCGAGGGTATTGCCAGCTAGGTCAACAGGAGCTAAAGGAGCGGCCGAAACAGCGAGATTATAGTTAGTGCTGCCAGTATAGGGATAGACACGAATGTAGTAGGTGCCTGCACTCAACTGACGGGTAATGCTCTCAGAAGCCGTATCACCGTTAGTAGAGGAGGCAATGACAGAACCGCTACTATTTAACAGTTGCACGTCCGCATCGGCGGTCATTCCAGTTAGACCAAGATTAAAGTTACCCGAATTAGCGAGGGTGAAACGATAGTAATCGTTGGTATCGGTGCTTCCTACCCAATCGGTGTAACTGGTGGTGCTGGAACCGACGGTAATCGCTCTGGCAGTGGCGAGGGTATTGCCGGCTAGGTCAACAGAACTGAAAAGACCCGCAGAACTACTTTGACCTGTTAAAAAATCACCGTCTTGAGGCCAAGAGGAAAGGGATTCGGATGATTGCCAGCGATTTTTCAGTTCTAGCTGGTATTCTTCCAGAGAATTGCTTAAAAAGTCAGAATCCAGTCCCTGGAGACTTTTGCGGACAAAAGGGGTAATCAAGTCGGAGCGTCCTAAACCTGATCCCACGCCAAGGGTTGGTAACTGGAAGATATCATCTAAAACATTGCTGTCTGATAGGTTGAAACTTTGGTCAAGCATATTTTTTCTCCTTAAGTGCTTCAGATGTGAGGTCAGGGGTTGGTTCCTAACTGTCGATACTTATTTCTGGGGAGTTGGGGATTATTTCGATCTGCGCCCTCCCTTTACCGTCGTATAGTATATATAGCGGTAAGCGCTTGAGTGAGATACAAACCAAGCTTTGCCTAGCATGGTTTATAGCTCGTGACACTGTACCTCATACGACTGCACACCGCTATAAGTCAGGTGAAAACTTTGACTGACATATACTGGGGGTGCGATCTAATCGTATGCAGTTAGTGGCTATGGTGGGAAAAATTGATGACTTATTCCCCGCTAAAAATTTCTCAAAACCTGGGGAATCTAGACCATCTATATAGTTATAGATGTCGTTGGCGACAAAGTTATCTATCATGGTGTTCTAGTCGTTTTTTAGTGGTTAGATGGCTGAGATAACAATCAAGAAGATATGAGCAGACAGAGAATATTTGTGAGCTTTTGGGTAAGTCCCACAAAGATTAGGCTAATTCAAATCTGAATTGCATTACTGTCCGAGTTTGTACGCCAATTCAAATCTGGATTCCACCACACTCTGATCCTATTTCAGACAATACCTTGAATGGGGTTCGATAGTCAAGATATTTTCGGAGACCTATAAATTATGAATTATGAATTATGAAGTGGGGTGATAGAATTATGAATGATAAATTATGAATTATGAATGATAAATTATGAATTATGAATGATAAATTATGAATTATGAATGATAAATTATGAAGTTGGGAGACCACTTCGTGCGCGTTGCGGGGGGTGATGGGATGGGGAGATAGGGAGATGGGAGCAGGGAGAAAAAGCGTTCGGTTCGACAAAAGCTCACGCCGAAGTCTGACGGCTGACGAATGTTACGATTGTTACAACATCTTGACATTAATTCTGATACCCTGACAATGTGTCAATCTGTGCAGTAATGGGGCAGAAACTCAAGTGGTATCGATCTATATTTCTATTGTTGAGGGCAACCCGCACTTGCGATCGCTATTAGCTTGGCATCTGCAACAGGCCGGCTATTTGGTTAATCAATCGGCAAACCTGCAAAGTGCGCGTCAAACTTTCCTTCATCGTCAACCAACCTTAGCAATTATCGATTCCGACTTACCCGACGGGGATGGAATCGAACTCTGCCGTTGGCTTTATCAACAAAAACATTCTCTAATACTGATTCTCTCGGCCCGCAATGGCGAAAAAGATGTGGTCAATGGTTTAAAAGCCGGGGCCGACGACTACCTGAAAAAGCCCTTTGGAATGCAAGAATTTATGGCTAGGGTAGAAGTGTTAACCCGTCGTTTAGGCGGTAGGGCTGCTCCCCTACACTTGGATTATGGGCAATTAAAAATAGATTTAGCCCAAAGACGGGTACAATTTCGCGGGGAGTATATCGAATTAACGCCCCAAGAATTTAGCCTACTCTACGTTTTAGCCCAAGCGGAGGGAACACCCCTATCAAGAGCCGATTTACTGCGTCGCGCTTGGCCCGAGGAAATCGATAACCCCCGGACAATTGATACTCATGTTCTCTCTCTGCGGAAAAAAATCGAAACCGATCCCAGACAACCTAATTTAATTCAAACGGTCCGCAACGTCGGCTATCGTTTCAATCTAGAAATGTTGGCCGAGATCAATTCAGCTTTAGAAGCTAATATTATTGCTTCCACCAAAGGCAATCATAACGGTCATTCCATGAGTAAAATCCCCGCTCACAATGTTAGTCGTTAATTCTGGCTTTGTCCGACTGATTAGCAGATTTTTGGCTGAAATCGTCTCCTAACCACTGAATGAAGCAAGGAGACGAAGAGCAAATTAAACCATAGTCACCATTGACCGATCCGCTTGTTGCTGAAATTCCGTCAATAAACGCCGGAATTCGTCGCCGTCAATGGTTTCCTGTTCAATCAGTATCTCCACCAAGCGATCAATCGCCATACGATTGTCAAGGATAAGTTTTGTTGCTAAATCGTGGCATTGCTTGACAAGTTCCCGCACTTGTGCATCAATTTTCGCCATCATCGCGAAAGAATGGTCGGCATGATAACCAGCGCCAGCACCACCGAGATAGGAATTACCATCCTCCTCTAGGGCAATCAATCCCAATTCCGACATTCCCAGACGCGTTACCATCTGTCGGGCCAGATAGGTAATTTTTTCGATATCATTACCGGCACCGGTGGTCACTTCATCCTCACCGAAGACACATTCCTCCGCCACCCGTCCCCCTAATAATCCCGCAATTCGGGCCAACAACTGGGAACGACTGGTTAAACCCTGTTCTTCATCGGGAGTGAACCAAGTTAACCCCTGCGCTTGCCCCCGGGGAATCAGGGTGACTTTTTCCACCTGATCGTGGCCGGGACACAGAGTACCGACAATCGCATGGCCGACTTCATGATAGGCGATCAAACGCTTGGCTTTACTATCCACTAAAGCACGCCCTTCCATACCGGCCACAATCCGATCAATCGCATCGTTGACCTCCTCCATCGTAATCGCCTCTTTGCGCCGTCTGGCAGTAAAAATCGCCGCTTCGTTGAGCATATTCGCCAAATCTGCCCCAGTAAAACCGGGGGTGCGCCTGGCGATCGCTTCCAGAGCCACATCAGCAGCCACCTTTTTATCGCGAGAATGAACCTCCAAAATGGCCAAACGTCCCTTAGAATCTGGATAATCCACCACCACCTGTCGGTCAAAACGACCCGGACGCAGCAAGGCCGAATCCAAAACATCGGGTCTGTTGGTGGCGGCAATAACGATAATGCCAGTATTGCCCTCAAAACCGTCCATTTCCGTCAATAATTGGTTCAGGGTTTGTTCCCGTTCATCATTACCTCCCCCATAACCGATCCCTCGTTGACGACCAACGGCATCAATTTCATCGATAAAAACCAAACAAGGGGCATTTTCCTGGGCTTTTCGGAACAGATCTCGCACTCGCGACGCACCAACCCCGACGAACATCTCCACAAATTCCGACCCGGAGATGCTGAAAAAAGGTACTCCCGCCTCTCCTGCGATCGCTTTAGCAAGTAAAGTTTTTCCCGTCCCCGGAGGACCTATTAACAGGACTCCCTTGGGGATTTTCGCACCAATAGCCGTAAATTTTTCCGGTTGTTTGAGGAATGTTACTACTTCCTCTAGATCTTCCTTGGCCTCATCCACACCAGCCACATCATTGAATTCTATGCCAGTTTTCGCCTCCATCTGAAACCGCGCCCTTGATTTACCGAAGTTCATCGCTTGACCGGAAGCATTGGCAGAACGACGGATAATAAACACCAATAATCCCAAGACGATAATAATCACTAACACGTTAGTGAGAACATTGATCAAGGCCGAATTGTCAGTGCTAGGGAGAATACCGTACTCAATTTTTTTAGCATCGAGTTTCTTGATTAATTCGGGATTTTGGTCAAATAAATTAACTTCCTTCGGGGGATCCTTGTCCGTTTGACCGACGAGGGTAACTGCTGCTTGCTGCAAAGAAGGATTGATTTCCACCTTTTTTACCTTGCCTTGCTCGATTTTCTCTAACAATTCACCGTAGGTGAGGGTATTGGGGTTTTTTTGACTCCAAGCAGGACTGACAGGGCCAAAGGTTTGCAGAATCATCCAAGTGCTGACAATCCCTTTCCATACTGGCCGATGACCACGATTCTTAGCTGACTTGGCTCTAACTACGGTGAGCGGAGATTTTTGATCCATAATTGACTCTATATCTAGTTACCCTGTATTCATTGTGACAGATTGACTCGATCGTGACCACTGTTCTGTTTTTCCCCCGGCACGACCCTGATGGCAAATAGTGATGACGGTTTTTTGCTATACTGTATTCAGCTAGGTGGTCTAACAACTGCCTATCCCAATCACTAACAGTTTAGGGAAGTGGGTTTCGCCCGCTTTTTTTATTGTCTAAATCATGACCCATCCGCTCATCCCCGACCTGCTGCACCTAGCCACCCCTATCGCTGAAAACTTGGGGCTAGAAGTGGTCGATATCGTTTTCCAAACCAATAAAAGGCCTCCCGTCCTGCGCGTTGATATTCGCAATCTTGCGGGAGATACTGGTTTAGAGGACTGTGAGCAGATGAGTCGGTCTTTAGAAACCGCCCTCGACAGTCAAGAAATCTTACCAGGGGCCTACGTTTTAGAAATATCTAGCCCCGGCATTTCTCGACAACTGAGCAGTGAGCGCGAATTTCACTCTTTTAAAGGCTTTCCCGTCATCGTTACTGGCCAGGATAGCCAAGGAAAACCGCAAGAATGGCGCGGAAAACTGCAAGGTAGAGATGAGCAATCTATTTATCTTAACCAAAAGGGTCGCTCCCTGACCATCGATCGCACTACTGTCATCAGCGTCCGTTTAGATGAGCAGCGCAATAATCAGTGATCAGTAAACAGTAAACAGTAATCAGTAATCAGTAAACAGTAAACAGTAATCAGTAAACAGTAAACAGCAAACAGTAAACAGTAAACAGTAATCAGGGATAAAGATGAAGATAACTAACTAACTGATTAACTTAAAACTTACATCTGATAACTGATAACTGATAACTGATAACTGATAACTGATAACTGATAACTGATAACTGATAACTGATAACTGATAACTGATAACTGATAACTGATAACTGATAACTGATAACTGATACAAGGCTGACGGATAAAAAACTAATAACTCAAAAGTAAGGAGAAAAAATAATTATGGCTACCGTTAATTTGCCCGGTTTAAAAATAATGCTCGAAGAAATTAGCCAACGACATAATCTGCCCAAAAATGCCGTACAGGAAGCCTTGCGTGAAGCCCTGATCAAGGGTTACGAACGTTATCGCCGCTCCCAAAGTTTAGAAAAAGCCGCTCAATTTCATGAAGATTATTTCAATAACTTTGATGTGGAATTAGACGTAGAAGAAGAAGGGTTTCGCATCCTTTCTACTAAAACTATTGTGGAAGAAGTGACCAATCCCGACCATCACATCGGTCTCAAGGAAGTACAGGAAGTGGCCGATGAGGCCCAATTAGGGGATGAAGTAGTTCTTGATGTCACCCCCGACCAAAGAGAATTTGGTCGCATGGCGGCGATTCAAACTAAACAGGTTTTACTGCAAAAACTGCGGGATAACCAACGTAAATTGATTCAAGAGGAGTTCCAAGATCTGGAAGGAACCGTTTTACAGGCCCGAGTCGTCCGTTTTGAAAGACAGGCCGCCATTGTCATGGTACAAAGTACCTACGGTCAACCGGAAGTGGAAGCAGAACTACCCAAACGGGAACAGCTGCCCAACGATAACTATCGCGCCAACGCCACCTTTAAAGTTCTGCTCAAAAAAGTCTTGGAAGGTTCTCAACGTGGCCCGCAATTAATTGTTTCCAGAGCGGCGGCAGGCTTGGTAGTATATTTGTTCGCCAACGAAGTTCCCGAAATCGAGGAGGAAATCGTGCGTATTGTCGCCGTCGCCCGGGAAGCTAATCCCCCCTCCCGTCACGTTGGTTCGCGGACAAAAATCGCCGTCGATACCCTAGAAAGAGACGTGGATCCGGTTGGGGCCTGTATTGGGGCCAGAGGTTCGCGGATTCAAGCCGTGGTGAACGAATTGCGGGGCGAAAAAATCGACGTGATTCGCTGGTCTCCAGATCCCGCCACCTACATCGCCAATGCCCTTAGTCCCGCCCGCATTGACCAAGTTTTGTTCACCAATGCCGAAGAAAGACAAGCATTGGTACTGGTGGCCCAGGATCAATTAAGTTTAGCGATTGGCAAAGAAGGGCAGAACGTGCGTTTAGCCGCCCGTCTGACGGGCTGGAAAATCGATATTAAGGATATCGCCCTGTATAAAGGAGAACAAGAGGTAAAAACCGATGAAACCGACCCAGAAGCGCAGGATTTAGACCAAGAATGAACCCCTTCGTCAATTATCGACGCTGTATTAGCTGCCGTCTCTTCGCCCCGAAGGAATCCTTTTGGCGAATTGTCCGACTACACCCGTCTGGACAGATACAATTAGATCAAGGCATGGGAAGGGCTGCCTATATCTGTCCGCAACCTAATTGCCTACAACTGGCCCGGCAAAAAAATCGTCTCGGACGGGCCCTAAAAGCCAATATTCCCGAAACGCTCTATGAATCCTTGCAAGAGCGCCTCGGGACTGCCAAACAAGGTCGTCCAAATCAGGATTAAAATTGACGATCATAGCCACAAAATCGTTACCATGGAAAGGGGGCAGTCCTGACAGGATCAAAAAATCAGCCAACTTATAGGATCACTAACACTTTAGCCGGGGGATAATGGATGAGTAACGCGAAAGTCAGAATTTACGATTTATCAAAAGAATTGAATCTAGACAACAAAGACATTTTGGACATCTGTGACCAGTTGAACATCGAGTACAAGAGCCACAGTAGCACGATCAGCGAAGAGGATGCCCAACGCATCAAGGCAATTGCTGCGAAGGGAGTTGTTTCGAGTACCAGCAAAAATAGCACGGGTCAGCGAGAATCGGTTAGTCCTACCGAAGAAAAAAAACAAAAGATTTTAGCCCTGCATAAACACAACCGCCCCGAAACTGGCGAAGAAGGGGAAATCTATCCCGGACCTGCCGGTTCCTCAGCTAAACCGACTTTAATCAGTCCTCCCCGTCCCCCAGTTAAACCCCTCGTTGCTGCCCCAGGGCGCGACGGTGCGGCCGAAAAAACTCCCCCCACCGCTGCACAGATGCCATCTCAGTCCGCCAGTGTTAAAGAAACCCCGACCGAAACCCCGCTAGTGCCAGAAGTATCCCCCAGCTTAATCGCCCCACCTAATCGACCCTCCCTCACCCCGAAACCACGCCAGGAAAGCGCCTCGGGACGGCCAGAACCCCGATCTAAAAATGCCCCCGGCAGTAACGACAGGCCGCGGGGAGAAAAACGCGAGCGCGGCGAGAGCGAAAACGCCCCTAGTCCTGAGCGCAGGGCTGGCTTGGCTAAACCCGAAAAACCGACCCTCCACCGCAAACCCGACGGAAAAAGCCCGAAACTGGCGGAACCAGCTAGAGAAGTGCGGGAGACGGTGGAATTGAAGCGCCCGGTTCGCCCTGGTATGCCCGCTAAAATCTCGGCTGCTGGCGAGGAAGAAACCGACACCACCAAGAAATCCGGTGTTGATGGCACAGAAATCGATACAGATACCGGATTGCTCGGAGCAGACGGGCCCAAAAAACTCAAACGACCGACCATGCCCCTTCGCATGGCCAAAAAATCTAGCTGGGAAGAAGAAGAAGAAGAAGAGAAAAAAGCGGCCAAAACCGCCAAAATTGCTGGCAAAAACAAACGCCGCACCCAAGCTCTCTTTGAAGATGACGATGATCTAGAATCGGAACTATCCGGGTTAATCAATAGCCCCAGTTTTACCCTTTCCACCGCTCGTCCCCCCAAACCGCCCAGCGCGAAAGCAACCACCCCTAGCACTCCCACAGCAGTCAAAGTTAAGCGGCCCAGTAAACCAACCGCCCACACCAGCAGCCCGAAAAGCGAGCGTCAAGAACCCCAAGAGGAAAAACGCCCGGAAAGCATCGTCATCACCGGCAGTCTTACCGTGCGCGACCTCTCGGAATTGATGAAAGTCCCCGAAACCGAGATCATCAGAACCCTATTTTTTAAAGGGATGGCGGTTAATATCACCCAAACTCTCGACGTGGACACGATCGAAATGATCGCCAGGGACTTCGATATGACCGTGGAAACCCCCAGCACCCAGTCGGCGGCAATCAAAACCACGGAGATGATCGATGTCTCCGACTGGGAAAGTCTCCAGCGTCGTCCCCCCGTCGTCACCATTATGGGTCACGTTGACCACGGTAAAACCACCCTCCTCGACTCGATCCGCAAAACCAAAGTCGCCCAAGGAGAAGCCGGCGGCATCACCCAGCACATCGGTGCTTACCACGTCGATGTGGAACATAACGGCAAACCGGAACAGATTGTCTTTTTGGATACCCCCGGTCACGAAGCTTTTACTGCTATGCGGGCCCGCGGGGCGAGAGTCACCGATATAGCGGTACTGGTGGTGGCCGCCGATGATGGTGTACAACCCCAAACGAAAGAGGCAATTAGTCACGCCAGGGCCGCCGAAGTCCCCATCGTGGTGGCGATTAACAAAGTCGATAAACCTTCGGCTAACCCCGACCGGATTAAACAGGAATTGACCGAACAGGGACTGGTGGCCGAAGATTGGGGCGGTGAGACGATTATGGTTCCCGTTAGCGCCCTGCGGGGGGAAAATCTCGATAATCTGCTGGAAATGATCCTCTTGGTGGCAGAAGTGGAGGAATTGGTCGCTAACCCCGATCGCTTGGCTAAGGGAACCGTGATCGAAGCTAACCTCGATCGCACCAAAGGTCCCGTGGCTACCCTGCTCGTCCAGAATGGCACTCTCCGCGTCGGTGATAGCATCGTCGCTGGTTCCGTTTTCGGCAAAATTCGGGCGATGATCGATGATCGCGGTCAAAAAGTCGAAGCGGCCACCCCCTCCTTTGCCGTGGAAATCCTCGGTCTTAGTGATGTCCCAGCCGCTGGCGATGAGTTCGATGTCTATGAAAGTGAAAAAGAGGCCCGATCGATCGCTGATCAACGGGCGATCGAACAACGCAACACCCGTTTACAACAGGCCCTCTCCTCCCGTCGCGTTAGCCTTAGCACCCTCTCTATCCAAGCTCAAGAAGGACAACTCAAGGAACTTAATCTCATCCTCAAGGCAGATGTGCAAGGTTCCGTCGAGGCCATCCTCGGTGCGCTCAAACAGTTACCCCAAAACGAAGTACAGATTCGGGTTCTCCTCGCCTCTCCGGGGGAAATCACCGAAACCGATGTGGATCTGGCCGCCGCTAGTGGTGCGGTGGTGGTAGGCTTTAATACCACCCTTGCCAGTGGTGCGCGCGCATCAGCTGATCGGGAAGGAGTCGATATCCGCGATTACAATATCATCTACAAGCTCCTCGATGATATTCAAGGGGCGATGGAAGGTCTTCTCGACCCCGAAGAAGTGGAAGAACACCTCGGTTTTGCCGAAGTGCGGGCCGTCTTCACCGTCGGTCGTGGGGCCGTGGCTGGTTGTTATGTCCAATCCGGTAAACTGGTGCGGAATCGCTTCCTGCGCGTGCGTCGCGGCAAGGAAATTGTTTATCAGGGGGTTCTTGATTCCCTCAAACGGATGAAGGAAGATGCCCGGGAAGTGGCGACCGGTTTCGAGTGCGGTGTCGGTGTTTCTAAATTCAATGACTGGAAAGAAGGCGACATTATTGAAGCCTACGAAATGGTCATGAAACGTCGCACTTTATCCAGTTAATTACACTTGAACCGTCGGGAGTCGGGAGTCAGTTATCAGTTATCAGTTATCAGTCATAATTCCCCCACTCCCCCATCTCCCCACTTCATAAGTAGTCGTGCAAAATAAATTTCCTAGTGAAGATAGGCAATAGGCAATAGGCAATAGGCAAAAGCTTTATCGAAATGTGTAATTAATTTTGCTTAGGTACTTAATTCATAATTTATAATTTATAATTCTCATCTCCCTCTATGAAATCAGAACCTTTTTTGTGGATTCATCTGGCAGGGTTAGCGGCTTTGCCAATCTTTTTACAAATCGCTTGGATTGGTTTAGCTGTGGGCGATCCCTTGCCTTTTCTTTGGCTAGAATGGCTATTTCTGGGAGCGATCGCTATTATTCCCGTCTTTTGGATGCAGTGGACAAAACCTTTTGATATCTTTAGTCTTTTGTTGGTCGCCCTGAAACCGAGTCAACTCACCCCCGAACAGTTAAAAATTCTCTCTCTTTTTCAACGTCCTCGCCATCGTCTTCTTACTCTTTTGGGAGTCGTCCTCCTAATTCTCATCGCTTGGCCCATCTATAATTTTGCCCCTCTAGCGGCTGCCGTGGCCGCCTATCTCCCCCAATGGCGGCTTTTAGGTTTAGTCATTGCTGCGATCGCTCTCCTCTTAAGTCACCTATTTCTACAGGTTCCTCTGAGTGTTCTGGGGGTTTTAGCCACTAAAGAAAGTGATTGGACAGCGACCGAAGCTTTAGTTATTGAGCGCATTCCTGAGTTATTTACCATTTTTGGTCTAAAAGTTAATAAAATTATCTAAATTAGCCAAAATGCCGACAATTTCGACTAGGAATGCAGGATTGATCGCCCGTTTAAGGGTTGAATATTCCTCGCATTACGGGGCAAAATCGCGGCCAATTGTTGCAGTTGTTGGGGAGAAATTTCGATCGCATTTTGCCAGACTAACCAGAGAACATCCTCGCTACAGGGAGGAGTGGACAAAGACCCCCGATATTCATAAAAACCGCTATTTTCCGGCAGTAAAAGCCCGACATTGACCCAAGTATCGGGGATAATCATTTCAGGAGAAGGTTCTTGGGGCAAATAATCCCAAATGGTTTGTAAATAGGGATTAAAAGCACCAATTTCGGCTAAGATGCCCACAACTGCTAAATTTCCCTTCCCATTTCGATGCACTAAATGAATTTCTAGAGGGAAAGACTGACCTTTAATCTGATGTTCGCTGGGGTGATGAAAATGGAACTGCAATAAATCCCAGTTTTCGCCGTGAAAACTCATGCTTCCAACTTTTTCGGTCTGAACCAAGATTGTATGACCGTTATGGCGAATTTTTAGGGGTATAGGACGATAATTAAAGGTGGGTTGGTATAGCTCTTTTTCAGTCACTATACTCAGATTGATCGGTGTTTGTTGCTTTCCCGTGGTGCAGAGGCGATAATTCCTTGATAATTCGCCCCAATGGTCAATATTTTGATAATTCCAAGTAAATTCTGGATTAATAGCCCCAAAAAGAGCATGAGAGCCTATAAATTGCAGTAATTCTCGTCTATACATGGGATTAAATTCAGCACATTTCGACACATTTCGACAAGCTCAATGTAAAAGCTCAATGTAAAATCATCCGAGCAAGAGTTGATCAATTAATTGTTTGGTTTCGTCAGAGACGGTTTTATTAGTGGGATTGATCACAAACGGTTGACCACACTTCGACAGCCTCAGTGACCACATTCTTTACATTGACGTTTGGGTTTTCCATTATGAATAGAACCATTCTTGATCATATAATGAGAACCGCAATTAGGACAGGGCAATAGAGGTGAACTAGGGGGGATTTTGTTCGGTGCTAGACTGATATTTGAGTAAGCCAGACAGGAGTCAGAAAAAGATATTTATCAGAAAAGTCATGATCAAGCTAGAGGTTTAAAGACTGATCGGGTTCCAATTATTTTTATTAATAAATATTTTACACAATTCATACCAGATAAGCAAGAGGGCTACGGCACTACTACCGAATCATTACCCTCATTTTACAAAGACAGTGATCGCTTTTACTTTTGATATTCTGATGGGAGAATGAAACAGCCCTACCCCCGACGGTGGGTTTGGGGGGTTCTACCCCCCAAAGGCTTGCATTGAATGATAAAATCGGAAGTAATGACCAACTTTAGAAGATAGTTTCCCTTTAAAAATCCCAACTCAGTAGATTTACAAAAATGAGATGCACCCAATTAGACAATTATTCTTGATCCACTGTCCTATAATGACAGAAAGAGTATTTTTGACTTGAATTTGTTCTTAACTGTACCCTAATAATCTCGCCCCTGATAATCTTCTCATCACCTTACTTTATGTCAAACCTAATCCTTTTCTGGCATCGTCGCGATTTACGTCTCTCGGATAATATTGGACTGAGTAAAGCTAGGGAGCGTAGTCCGAAAATCATCGGGGTTTTCTGCCTCGATCCTGCTATTTTAGAAGGGGATGATATCGCCCCTGCTAGAGTTGCCTATCTGCTCGGTTGTCTAGAGGAATTAGAAAAAAATTATCGCCAGAAAGGTAGTCAATTACTGATTATTCGCGGCAAACCCAGTCAAACACTCGTCAATTTAGCCGGCAATTTATCGGCAAAAGCAGTTTTTTTTAACCTCGATATCGAACCCTACGCTCGTCAACGGGATCAACAGGTAATCGCCGCTTTACAAACAAAAGGAATTGAAGTAGAAACCTTCTGGGATCAACTTCTCCAGGCTCCAGGACAAGTCCTCACCCTCTCAAAAAGCCCCTACACCGTATATACTCCTTTTTGGAAAAATTGGAGCCAATTAGCCAAAGCCCGCCCCACAACCCTAGAAAACCTGCAAGGATTAGACAAAAATGAGGGGGAGAAACTCACAGAAACTATTAATTTACCAACCCTAGAAAATTTAGGTTTTACCTGGCAAAACCCCTTACCCCTCACCCCCGGAGAAAAAGCTGCCAATAGCACATTAGAAGAATTTTGTCAAGGGGTTATTAACAATTATCAAGAAGATCGTAACTTCCCCGCTGTCGATGGCACCTCGCGCTTGAGTGCCGCTTTAAAATTTGGGACGATTGGCATTCGCACAATTTGGACGGCAACCCTAGAGTTATTAGAAAATTGCCGCGCTCAGGAAGCAAAAGATAGTATTATCACTTGGCAGCAAGAGTTAGCTTGGCGGGAATTTTACCAGCATTGTCTCTATTTTTTCCCAGAATTGGCGGTCGGTGCTTATAGAAAAGAATTTCGTCATTTTCCCTGGCAGGATAACGAAGAACATTTTCAAGCTTGGTGCCAGGGAAAAACCGGCTATCCGATCGTTGACGCGGCGATGCGACAATTAAATGAAACGGGATGGATGCACAATCGTTGTCGCATGATCGTGGCGAGTTTTTTAACCAAAGATTTAATTATTAACTGGCAAAAAGGCGAAAAATACTTCATGCAGAAACTTTTTGATGGCGATTTAGCCGCTAATAATGGTGGTTGGCAGTGGAGTGCTTCTAGTGGCATGGATCCGAAACCCTTAAGAATTTTTAACCCCGCTAGTCAGACACAAAAATTCGATCCAGAAGGGGAATATATTCGTCAATGGTTGCCGGAATTAGCTTCCGTAGATACGGAATATTTAGTAACCGGGAAAATCCCCCGTTTAGAAAGACATCGTTGCGGTTATCCTGAGCCAATTGTCGATCATAATCAACAACAAAAGGAATTCAAACGACTCTATAGCAATCAGAAGCCAAAACGGTAAAACTAGCTACTTTTGACCAGCTTTAATCTGGTTCCAAACATCCTCTAAACTTAGATATAACACAGGCACAACAATTAAACTCAACAGGGAAGAAGTGACTAAACCTCCCACAATTACCATCGCCATGGGTTGCCGCAATTCCGCACCAGTACCCAATCCCAAAGCGATCGGAATCATGCCTAAAATTGTCGAACAAGTGGTCATTAAAATCGGTCTTAACCTAATCATTCCCGTTTCTAAAACCGCTTCCTCCCGACTCCAACCCTGTTGACGCAATTGGTTAGTATAATCCAGCAATAACACAGCGTTTTTATCGAGTAATCCCAAGAGGAAAATAAACCCGATCAGAGAAATCATACTAAACTCACTACCCGTTACCAATAACCCTAACATTGCCCCCACAATCGCTAAAGGTAAACATAAAGCGATGACGATAGTTTCTAGCAGTCTTCTGAATAATAACCATAAAACTCCTAACATTAAAATTGTCGCCAGGATTAAAGTGCGACCAAAACTGCCCAAAACATCGCTACTTTGAGAAGAAGTACCCCAACGCTGTAAAGTTATCCCTTCCGGTAAAGGAATCCCTTCAATTTTAATCGCCGCATCTTCTAAACCTAAATCGGGACTGAGATTAGCACTCAGAAAAATCGCCTGTTGACCATTTAAACGCTCGATCGCCAAAAAATCCCCCCGCTCATTTAATCTAGATGATAGGGAAATATCCTTTAAACCGGCGATTTTAGCGGCCTCAACCCGCAATTTCTCGGCACTATCGCGCAATAGCTGCCAATTATCGCTTTTAATCGCAATTTGGATCGGCTTTTCCGCTTCCGTCTGCACAAAAGGAATGTCCTCGACACTGACATTCACCCCTCTAATTGTCGGTAAAATTTGCCGAATCCGTTGCTGCACGGCACTGGTGTGAGATTTACGATCGCCCTTCAGTTTAACGTGAATTTTGCCCCGATTCGGCTCACCGCGTAAACCAGCAATCATAAAAGTCGATTCCACTTCCCCATCCTGCAAAATCGGCGCTTCTAATTTGCTGCCATCGCGGATAGTGCGACGCAGGAGAAAACTTTCGGGAGAACTCGCTAACTGAGAAATCCAAGCGAAACTATCGCTAGAACTCTTAGCTTTCGGTTTATTAGGGCTAATTTGCGTTATTTTCGGCAAAGGAGAAGTATAAACCAGATTAAACTCGCCGCGATCGAGTCTGGGAATAAATCCCCTAGAAATGAAAGGAATCAGGGCAATACCCGCCAAAAAGGTAATTAGGGCAATAGCAATGACCAGCAAACGATGACGCAATGACCAGTTTAAGAGCCGTCGATAGGTGTTCTCAACCGGTCGCTTTTGTTTCGTCATTTTTGCCTGTGACTGCGGTTTCAGCCAATATACTGCCAAAACTGGCGATAAAGTTCGAGCGATCAACAGAGAAAAAATCACCGCAGCCGAGACGGTTAAACCGAAGGGTTGGAAAAACTGCCCCACCGCACCCCCCATAAAAGCCACGGGTATAAACACGGCAACAATGGTTAAAGTGGAAGCAGTCACAGCTAATCCGATCTGCCTTGTCCCCTTGAGTGCCGCATTTTTCGGGGTTTCCCCCGCGTCGATTAAACGGGAAATATTCTCCACATCCACGATCGCATCATCCACGACAATGCCAATCACCAAAGCGAGAGCCAGCAGTGTCAGGGTTTCCAGATTAAACCCATAGATGGCCATGATAATGAAAGTCCCCAAAAGAGATAGGGGGATAACCAGAGCAGAAATGATTGTAGCGGCGAAACTGCCTAAAAATATCAAGATCACCAGCACCGACAGCAAAACTGCCAAAAGTAAATCATCGATCGTGCCTTGTAGGGCAGCGCGAATATATTCCGCTTGGGTTTCAGCTAAAATTATCTTGACATCGGGCAGTTTTTGTGCTATGTCTTTAACCAGTTTTTCTGCGGCCGCGGCCAGATCGAGACTATTGGCGGCACCTTTTTTGATTACCTGCACTGCGATCGCTTCTTGTCCATTAAAGCGCACCAGTGTGGGCAATGGTCGGGTTAAGCTTTTATGGGGATTATCTTCCCTAACTGTACCTTGACCGAGTAAATTAACTTTAGCCGTACCTGGGAGAGCTTTTAAGGGCGGAATTAAATTATCTTGGGCGATTTGGCTTAATTCTTCTAGAGTTTTCTGCTCACTCACCAGCGCATAGGTAACTGTTGCCGACTCATTTAAATCAACGGGGATAACTTCTGTGGTAGCTTGAGAGGGTAAAGGGACTTGCGAGATAGCCTGTTTAACTGCTGCGGTGGCCTTGTCTAAATTTGTGCCAATTTTAAAGAAAATGCTGATTACTGACTGTCCGGGGGCAGTAGTCGAGGAAATATCACGACGACCCGGGAGAGAGAAAAGAGGATTTTCTAGGGGTTTAGTTAATTGCTGTTCCGTGGTGATAGCAGTAGCTAAATCCGCTTGAGCGTTAATTATGACGACTGGAAAGCTTATATCGGGGAAAAGAGCGTATTTTAGGGAACTAAAAGCCAAAATTCCCGCCACGGCCACCGCTAACCAGAAGGCAATGGTTAACCTCGGTGCATTAATCGCTATTCGAGAGATATTCAGACGTTCTCGCCACGATTCTTTCATCTTTGTTTAATAAGTGGGGTGTGGGGTGTGGGGTGT
>NZ_JADEVX010000063.1:0-22556 GCF_015207925.1 Microcystis sp. LEGE 00066
TAAAAATTTTGTTAGAATTTCATCCAGATTTATGAGTTGAAATCGATTTTTCATGGACAAAGTTCTTAAAACCTGTCTATCTCCAGCGTTGGATGATAATTATCTGTCAAAAAATAATGCTTCTACACAAGTTCTCTATTTAAATAAGAGAATTTTATCTGAATTTTTTTCAAAATGAGAATTGCTGGCAAACGGTTGAACCGGAAGACACGGTCTTACAAAAAGAAACCCGTCGCATTGTCGGTAAATTGACGATGATCGCGCTGGCCATTTGTGCGGCGGTGGTCGTGATTTATCGCCGATCTCTGCCATTTCAGCCCGATTCAACAACAGGAGCTTGTCGAACAGATCCAGGCAATGGCCGGAGAGGGTTTGCGAGTTCTGGGAGTTGCCCAAGGACGCAAAATGGGAACATTACCCAAAACTCACGCTCTTGAGTCATCCGGGCCTCTAGCCTACTTAGAATCTGACGATCGCTTACCTGTGCAACAACACGACTTTGAGTTTGAATTTGTCGGACTCATCGGCCTGGAAGACCCCGTGCGCCCTACTGTGGCACCTGCGATCGCCGAATGCTATGGTGCGGGAATTCGCGTTGTCATGATTACGGGTGATTATCCGGTAACAGCCCAGAACATTGCCCGTCAGATTGGACTCAGGCCTTTAGACAAGGTGATCACCGGTAGGGAACTGGAGCAAATGGGTGAGTCGGAATTGCGCGATCGCATTCAAAGCACCAACATCTTTGCCCGTGTCGTCCCCGAACAAAAACTATTGATTGTCAATGCACTGAAACGCTCCGGGGAAATTGTGGCCATGACTGGTGATGGTGTCAACGATGCCCCGGCCCTCAAGTCTGCTCATATCGGCATTGCCATGGGTGAACGGGGGACCGATGTAGCGCGAGAGTCTGCCGATCTGGTCTTGTTGAAAGATGATTTTTCCTCCATTGTCGAATCGGTCAAACTAGGCAGACGTATCTTTGACAACCTGAAAAAGGGGATGGCCTATACCTTGGCCGTTCACGTTCCGATCGCGGGTATGTCCTTGATTCCAGTCATGTTTGGCTGGCCCTTGGTGCTACTCCCGATCCACATTGCCTTTCTGCACTTAATTATCGATCCAGCCTGCACGGTTGTGTTTGAAGCTGAACCGGCAGAAAGCGATATTATGCGTCGTCCCCCCCGTAATCCCAAAGAACCCTTGTTCAGTCGTCGGACGTTGCGATTGGCTTTGCTTCAGGGGATCAGCGTTTTAGTGGTACTGGTTATTGTATTTGCGATCGCCTATAGCAACGGCAATAGTGAATTTAATGCTCGTGCCTTAGCATTTACCACATTGATTATCTCCAACTTGGCTATGATCCTCACCAATCGTTCCTGGTCCCGAACGATTCCAGAAATGCTCCAAGCTCCTAATCAGGCTTTGTGGTGGGTGATCGGCGGTGGACTCCTGTTTTTGGGATTAGTTCTCTATGTTCCCTTGTTACGACACCTGTTCAGCTTTTCACTGCTACATACTGATGATTTGCTGGTTAGCTTAGTTTCTGGAGTTGTCAGTATTTTCTGGTTTGAAGGACTAAAACTCTGGAACCGTCGGAACATGAACAGCCAAAAATAAAAGGCATCATAGATTCCACGATCGGTTAACAAATTGTTGCAGCAGTGCGCTATGTAGTTGCTTGAATCAATTGTGCCAACCCTACTCAATAATCGGCATGGTGGGTTAAATCAACAAGTTTAACCCGCTGCTAACCAGCGCACGGCATCCTTAGCGTGGTAGGTTAAGATAATATCGGCCCCCGCCCGTTTAAAGCTAGTTAGAGTCTCTAAAGTCACTCTTTTTTCGTCAATCCAGCCATTTAACGCCGCCGCTTTAATCATTGAATATTCCCCCGACACATTGTAGGCAGCCACGGGTAAATTAGTCATTTCCTTGATTCTCCAGATAATATCCATGTAAGATAGAGCAGGTTTCACCATTAACATATCTGCTCCCTCTAATAGGTCTAATTCCACCTCTTTTAAGGCTTCCCGGGCATTACCCGGATCCATTTGGTAGGTTCTGCGATCGCCGAATTGGGGGGTAGAATCAGCCGCATCCCGAAACGGCCCATAATAGGCAGAGGCATATTTAGCCGTATAGGAAAGAATCGGCGTATCACTATAACCCGCCTCATCCAATCCTTGACGAATTGCCTGCACAAAACCATCCATCATTCCCGACGGTGCAATGATATCCACTCCCGCTTTTACCTGAGAAACGGCGGTTTTTTGCAATAATTCCAGAGTGGGATCATTTAACACCCTGCCGGTTAAATCTCCCGTTTGCAGATAACCACAATGACCATGGTTGGTATATTCACACAAACAAGTATCGGCGACAATGAGTAGATCGGGAACTGCCTCTTTAATTGCTGTGGCCGCTTTCTGCACAATACCATGATCGTGCCATGCTCCCGTCGCCTCTGTGTCTTTACTTTCTGGCAGCCCGAATAAAATAATCGCTGGGATTCCTAAATCCCGCACTTCCTTGGCTTCGTCAACAATTTTATCGATTGATAATTGGTACACCCCCGGCATTGATTTGACTTCCCGGGCAATACCTTCCCCCGTCGTGGCGAAAAGAGGATAGATAAAGTCATTGGCTGTCAAGACGGTTTCACTCACCAGACGGCGCATTTGAGGGGTTTGACGCAGACGACGGGGGCGATGAATAGGAAACATAGTTTTTTGTGATTAAATCGGGAATCTGGTCTTTAGTTTAAATCTTTGCTGAGGATGAACACAAATCGATTCAGCCGGCTGCGGGCTGCCGGCAACTATAGGCAATATTTAGTTATTTTGAGCTTAATCAAACTATTTAGGTCAAAAATGACCTAATGAGGCTCTATCGTCGTTTTGAGCGCAAAAAACCAGCAATTTGACTAAAATTTAATCTTTATAGCGATCAATTTTGCTGTCGCCACCACCGCATCTCTTTACAAAACTTTACTTGATCAGTTATCAGTTACCAGTTATCAGTTATCAGATGTGAGTTTTCAGTTCACTGATGGCTCTCTTGGATATTGGCTGAAAAATGTTCATAGTGTTACATTAGCGGCGCAAGCGTTCACTGATTACTGTTTACTGTTCACTGTTCACTGACTCCCAAAACCCATCTCCATTTGGGAGAAGGATCGTTTATTCTAGTAGGTAAGAGCGATCGATTCAGGATTTTTGCTATGGCGAACTTAGGTGATTTAGTCAAAAAAGCAGTTTATTTGGGTGTAGGCATTGCTACTTATGCCGCCGAAAAAGCTGAAGTAAATTTACAAGAATTAAGAAATCAAGCCCAAAAATTAGCCGATGAGATGATTTCTCGCGGTGAAATGACGACGGAAGAAGCGAGGAAATACGTTGATGAGTTGGTGAAACAGGCACAACAGCAAACCGTAGAAGGTAACGAATCTAATATTCCCCATGAACCCCGACGGATAGAAATTATTGAAGACGAGGAAGACACCAAAGCAGCCGATCCCAAAGTAGATGAATTGCGGCAACAGGTGGAACGTCTTCAGGAGGAATTACGGAAACTGCAACAGGATTAAAACCTAGATTTTAGCGACAAATAATTAATTATTACCAGACAAGGGATGCAAGTATAAACATGGACGATTGGCAGAAGGATTTTTGGGAAGTGATCGAAACTGTGGCACTGGGAATTGAAAATTTTTTCCAAGAAGTTACCCAAACTATCGAAGAAATCAATGAGGAAATTATCATCGATCTGGAACAGTTTATTCAAGAGGTTTTACCCCAGGAATTAGAAGAATTTTTTAACCTCGATGAGTCCCTATTTTCGGAATTAGATGAACCCTCGGATTTTACCCTCACTCCTAAGGTTAACCCCGATCCTAACACCCATCCTGCTTGTATCGGTTGCCGTAATTATCACGGTTATATCTACGGAGGCAATCTTCTCGTCTGCGGTGTCCATCCCTACGGTTGGGATAGTGATAGTTGTCCCGATTGGCAAGCAGAGGATTAATTATTTTTCGATAAAATCAGGTAGGGTTATTATCCCTACCCATAACTTTTATCTCAAAGCAGTTATCTGTCATTTTTAGTTAAGAATTAACCTTGGGAGCATGGTAAGGTTCAGAATCAAAAGGCTGCATCCCCACATCGGGATATTCATCATTGTTGGGACTAAAAATGCGAGCGAAAGCCTCTGTTAGGTACTGGACAAAATTGTGTAATGTATCCTTGATATTCATTGCTTTTTCTCTCCGACTCTCGACAACAATCTCTTTTTCGGATCAGGTTGATTCAGCCCTCCATCCCCATTATCTGGCCAGAATCTCATCAATTGTTGACTTTTGAGATAATTCTTGAATAATCTTCATAAGACTTTATATTTTTTCTTGTTTATCTAAATCTTTATAGTAATTCTTGTATTTTTGTAAAGGAAAAATTATTCAATTAAATCGCTGAACAAATATTTAATTGTTGTCCAGAAAGGACTGTATCCTTGTTGATCATCATTTTGATTGTTTATTTAGGGTTTGCTGAATAAATCTAAAAACCTTGTTGGATAAGACTTTTAGACTTTTTTTCCCTGAAAAAGTCCCTACCATTGGAGTGATTGGGGGGAAAATTTAGGGATTTTTTCCCTGAAAATCAGGTAATTGACCACCTGAAAATGGGTAAAACCCCACACCCCACACCCTGCCCCCACGAAAAACTTTTTCAGCAGCCCCTATTTAGAAATGTGACAGAAAAAAATAAGGTTTTGGTCGTAGATGCAGCGAGTCAAGGTTAGCTTTATTGTTATTGAGCCGGAATTTGAAATTGCTAACTTAATTGACCCAGTGGTGCAGAAAACTCCTGAAAGACTTGCTGGACAAGGAGTCCGAGTTAGATAGGGAGTTAGGAGGAGCAAGTTTATGAGATGCTTAAGTTCCCCAAAGTCATCCGTAGGTTAGCCCCTCTCCTTTAACTTCAACTACTTGAACAACTAAGTCAATGGATTAAGGGATAATCTCGATCGCAGTAGCTTTGCTCTAGCCCACTGGACTTAGATAGTACAAAGATACTACTGCAGGCGTTTTAAGCGTTCTTGGAGAATTTGGGCTTGTTTTTCGGACTCTGCTAAAGCTTGCTTCGTTTTTTGGATTAAAGCTTCTGGAGCTTTTTCGACAAAGCTAGGTTTATTCAGGCGATCGCTCAAACTCTTAATTTCCCCTTCTACTTTAGCTAAATTTTTCGCTAATTTCCCGGCCAATACAGATATATCAACCAATCCGGACAGGGGGATGAGGATTTCTACCGTAGCGACAACACCAGCGATCGCTTGATTGACTTCCTCGGTTAATTTGGTCGTCAAAATTAAGTTTTCGATCTTGGCCAAGTCCTTTAAGTACACTTGTCCGCGTTGCAAAATAGCTAATTCTTGGCTGTTTTCTGTCTGTAAAATTGCCGTAATCGTTGCCCCCGGTTTAATCCCCGCTTCGGCCCGCAAATTACGCAACACCCGAATACTTTCAATTAATAACTCAAAAGTATTTTCTAAGTCTAGATCGATCAGAGAACTATCAGCTATTGGATAGGTTTCTAAAGCCAAAACTTGCTGATTTTCTTGGGTTAAATTATGCCAAATTTCTTCGGTAATATGGGGCATAAAGGGATGTAATAATTTTAATGTCCCTGCCAAGATAAAAGCCAAAGTTTGCCGGGCCGTAGCACAGGAAACCGATTCTTTATCCTTCCATAAACGAGTTTTCACTAACTCGATATACCAATCACAGAAATCGCGCCAGATAAATTCGTATAGACCTTTTGCCGCTTCTCCCATGCCATAATTTTCTAGATAATCTCTAGTTTTTTGCACTGTTTGATGATAACGAGATAAAATCCAGCGATCGGCTAATTCTAAATTTTCTAAAACTGGTTCTCCCAATTCTTCTGGGGTTTTTCCCTCCAGATTCATCATCACAAAACGGGAAGCATTCCAAATTTTATTGGCAAAATTTCGGGCAGCTTCTACGGATTCCGATTCATCGGTTTTACGGTTATATTGCAGACTGATATCCTGTCCTGCTCCTGCCACTTCTCGAATTAAGGTATATCGTAAAGCATCGGTTCCATATTTATCAATTAAAATTAGGGGATCGATGCCGTTATTGGCAGATTTAGACATCTTTTTGCCGTTTTCATCCCTAACTAAACCGTGAATATAGACATCTTTAAAAGGCATTTGTCGCGTAAAATAGCCCGCCATCATCGTCATTCTTGCCACCCAGAAAAAGATAATATCAAAACCTGTGACGAGGGTTGTGGTGGGATAATAGGTGTCTAGATCAAGGGTTTTTTCTGGCCATCCCATAGTCGAAAATGGCCACAATCCCGAGGAAAACCAAGTATCTAAAACATCGGGGTCTTGTTGAATAATTATATCCTCTCCATACTCTTGTTTGGCCTTGGCTAAAGCGGAGGTTTCATCCCAGGCAACAACGAAGGGAGTATGGTTAGTAATTTCGTTATTGGTTTCACTGATAATGTACCATGCGGGAATTTGATGACCCCACCACAGTTGTCGAGAAATACACCAATCTTTTAGTTTAACTAACCAATCGCGATAAACTTTTGTCCATCTTTCCGGCACAAAACGGGGCGAGTTTTCCTGATCTAAACAGGTTAAAGCTTTTGTGGCTAAAGGTTCGATTTTAACGAACCATTGGGTAGATAAAAGGGGTTCCACGGGAACTTTACCTCGATCGCTATAGGGGACGCTATGGCGATAGGCTTCAATCTTAACTAAAAAACCGTCTTCATCGAGTTTTTTAACGACATTTTTGCGGGCAACAAAACGATCTTGACCTGCGAATATTCCGGCATTTTCGTTTAAACTGCCGTCTAAATTCATTATATTAATAAAGGCTAAATTATGGCGTTTACCCATCTCAAAATCCTTGGGATCGTGGGCCGGCGTAACTTTGACGCAACCGGTTCCAAATTCGGGATCCACTAATTCATCGGCAATAATCGGGATTTCTCGCCCCATTATCGGTAAAGTGACGGTTTTGCCGATTAAATGGCGATAACGGGGGTCTTGCGGGTTGACAGCGACACCAGTATCACCGAGCATGGTTTCGGGCCTTGTGGTGGCTACTTGAAGATAACCACTACCATCGCTGAGAGGATAGCGAAAATACCAGAGATTTCCCTCAATATCCTTGTTTTCCACCTCTAAATCGGAAACGGCCGACCGGGATTCCGGACACCAGTTAACTAAGTATTGACCGCGATAGATTAATCCGTCCTCATAGAGTTTGATAAAAGCAGTACGGACAGCATGGGAAAGTCCCTCATCCATGGTGAAACGTTCCCGCGTCCAATCCACGGATACCCCCAAGCGTCGCAGTTGATTAACAATGGTACTACCGGACTCCTCTTTCCATTGCCAAGCGCGTTCGAGGAATTTTTCCCTTCCTAGTTGGTAACGGTCGGTTTTTTCGGCTTTTAATTGGCGATCGAGTATAGCTTGTACTGCAATACTAGCGTGATCTGTTCCGGGCAGCCAGAGGGTATTTTTGCCGGTCATGCGTTTGTAGCGAACAAGTGTATCAATCAAGGCACTCTCGAAAGCGTGACCCATGTGGAGACTACCGGTAACATTGGGAGGGGGGATGACTATACAGTAGGTTTCGCCGCCTTTTTCGGGGTTTGCTGTAAATATTTCTTGATTTTCCCAATATTGCTGCCATTTCGTTTCTGTGATCTTGGGATCGTATTGCTTCGATAGTTCCGAGGTCATGATGGGGGGATTCTACAATTCTTAGTTCTTTGTCAATTGTCCCACATTTGGGAGAGATCAAATTCCTGTTTAGTTGCTGGGTAAAAAATTTCAAGAGTCTTATTAAGATAGCTGTTATCTTTTCCTTGGGTAAACATAGCTAATTTCTGGTAATTATTTTGCATTTCATCAGTATAATAATTGCTATAATCAATTGAGGGAGTCAATCAATGGGTAGGTAGGTATTAAAAACTTTCAGATGCCCCCTTATTAAGGTAGGGTTGATTCATTTAAATTAAGTACGGCTGATTTTGAGTTAATAAATTTGACTGAAGATTCTCAAGTTTATCTTTCTCTAACTAAAAGAGTTAGTCACAACAATTAATCTTTAATCCTCTGCCAATATTTATTATGAATAGATTGATAAAGCTTGTTATCAAGCCACTAAAAGCCTATCTCTCTTGAAATTGTCTGAGAGTACATCCTGTTAATTTAGCTAATTTTTCTGCTTACTTCTTACGTCGATAAAACTATCAGTTTTTCCCAACGTTCAGCTAATCACCTTTGTCCCTCTGTTATTGAGAGAAAACCCAAACCTCTAAAAAGATTCAATCCTATAGTTGTGAGAATTGACCAATTGCTTGCCGCTTGAAAATCCCTGATCTGGCTTTTATCTTCCTCAAAAATTACATCTTTTACCCAATGTAACTGATTTTTTATTTTCCAATGTCCTCACTTCGACACATTTCGACAAGCTCAATGTAAAAGCTCAATGTAAAAGCTCAATGTAAAAGCTCAATGTAAAAGCTCAATGTAAAAGCTCAATGTAAAAGCTCAGTGACCGCGAATAATTTTGGCAAATACTTGAGCGGATTCGGTTAGGCTACACTTCGACACATTTCGACAAGCTCAATGTAAAGGCTCAGTGACCGCTGATATAGTAAGCTGTTTCTTCATAAGTTTTATCCCCGCGACTACCCTTTCTTTCTACTTTAAGAAGTCTTCGCAGATTTTCAAACCCTTGTCTTTCATTTTTCTAGTTTTTCCGAACTTACCATATAAAATCAACTAGCAAAATGCCAATTTAATAAATATCTAAGACTAAAGTTTTTAAAGTTTCTAAATCCACAGCCTCTCCTTTTAATCACATTCAGTTTATTGTTAATTCCTTCAACTGTTCTCTGGGTTGTTCGGTTATCAAAATGATGAGTATGAAATGCAATTCAATTATCTTAAACAAAAATACCAAGAGTTAGTGATAAAATATCCAGACAAAAATTATTTATTTGATAATTATATTGAAAAACAAAGATATGAGTATAACAATTTAGAAAATATAATTACTTGTGCAACAATGGTAATTCAAAATAAATAATTTTGGACTAACATCGCCTTCCGTCTGACCCTGTTCCATAAGTTGATTGCAATGTCGAAGCCACTGCCTAGCAGTACGCCATCGCTAAGTGATTTTTCATATTACGTCAGAGCGTGGCGAAAAACTCGATGACCGGTTCGAGAGGGCGGGACTCGGCTAATGTAGAACGGGGGTGCTGAATCGTTTGTATTTTTTCAGGCTACCACCCCCTCCTTTTCTGATACCGAACTGAGGTTAATTATCGTCAAGCGTCAAAACATCTAGGCCTCTCCTTAATCCCAGTAATGTAAACTTTGATTATAGAGAAAGACTTCTAGCTCCGATCCGATGTTACATTAATAATTGAAGCTAAAAAAAAAGGTTCTTCCTTACTTGGTATGGTTCGATAGGGTGGCATAACGATGATAACAGCGATCAACCTGAACGCTCATATTTCCTAGAGTAGAGAACAAGGGAGTTAGGCAATTGCAGCTAGGGTTCAATGCTTCTCCAACCAGTCCCAAGTAGTGGGGGGAAATACCTGAGAATCGATAAACTGATCGCTGTTTGCGGGTGATGCTAGGCGTTGGACAAAAGCGAGATTATAGAAGGGATTATGGAAACTTGGACGCGATCAATTGACATCGAGGAGATAGCAAAACGCCATGGGTCTCCTCTCTACATACTGAACGTCGGTCAGCTTCGCCGGAACCTGTCCCACTTTGTGGAGCTTGTGGGCAGTCCATCTCAGGTTGCTTACCCGGTAAAGGCTAATCCGTCGATGGCGATTCTGAATGAACTGGTATCCCTGGGATGCTCCGCAGACTGCTCTTCTAAATATGAAGTTGAGTTGGCCCTTTCTTGCGGATTCCCATTGAATCGGATCACATACAACAGTCCGGCACCCGACCGCCAGCTAATGGTAGATCTCCTCGATGGAGGCGCAACAGTAGTTGCTGACTCCCAAGCTATATTAGATGATCTTCAACATAAGCTTTATGGCAAGGATTGGAGTGGGAGCTTGCTGGTTCGGGTTAACCCAGAAAAACAGGTGGAATATTTCCACAATACTGATTGGCAGGATCTGGTTTCTCACGCCTCGCCCAACAGTAAGTTTGGCATCCCATCCGAGGAATTGCCAGATGCGCTGGCCAGTTGCCAACTGCCCATAGCTGGCTTGCATATCCATATTGGGACTCAGATGGATAATGTATCGGCATTTAGTCATTCGATTCAGTTTATTCATCATTTGAAAAACTTAATCGAAGCCTGCTCGAATCATTGCATGAGAAAACTAAATCTTGGCGGTGGGCTTGGCATTGACTTCCATGACGGGCAACAGTTTCCAACAATCCCAGAGTACACAGAAGCATTAAAGAAACACTTGTTACCCGGTATTGAGTACATAGTCGAGCCTGGACACGCACTGGTTGGTAATGCCGTCGCCTTGTTGACTCGTATCCGCGAGCTTAAGCAGATGCGGGGCAGACGTTGGGCTATTGTTGATGTTGGCTCCGACCAGCTAATCAAGGTGACTCTCCTCTCATGGAGCCACCAAATTATCGATCGCAATCATCGCACCCTGCCTACTCAAGGGGACGATGCTATTGGAGGGCCACTTTGTTTTGCCGGCGATATATTGCTACCATCGACCAATTTAGAAGGCCAGAGTCCTGGGGATCCATTGTTAATCCAACACGCAGGAGCATATTGCTATTCAGTAAACAATCACTTTAATCTCTTCGGGTCTAATTCCCCGCCGCTCGCGGCGTACAATAGAAAAATGAGTGAATACATCCATAAGAGCCATAATGTAAGTGTTTTGCTATATCATTTAGTGTTCCCAGCCAAATATCGTAAAGCCGTTTTCGACGAACAGGTAGATAGCTTGTTGAAAGAAGTCTGTCTAGAGATGGAAAAACGATACGAGATAAAGTTTGTAGAAATTGGAGTGGATAAAGATCATGTGCATTTTCTGGTGCAATCAGTACCGACCTATAGTGTGACAAGGATAGTGACAATGATTAAAAGTATAACGGCGAGAGAAATTTTCAAAAAGTGTCCTCAAGTGAAAAAGCAGTTGTGGGGAGGAGAGTTTTGGAGTGATGGATATTACGCAAGTACGGTAGGAAAGCATGGGGATGAAGGTATGATAGCGAGATATGTAAAAGAACAAGATAAAGAATACCTGCAGCTACACCAAAATCTACAATTGAGTCTATTTTGATTCTGATACCCCGTCCGCTTGCGGCGGGGTAGTTCATTGGGTTTCACGGGCCCGGGCATATAACCATAGATGAAATGGGTCAAATAGAAACGGCTTACGCTGCTGAGGACGTATTTGCCGATCACAGTTTCTTGGGATTTTCCAGGCCGACGCACCCCCCTTCAGAAGTGCTAGATCATGAAATTGATCTCGATATCATTCAAAGACTAAGCAGTGACTATCTCAAGCAGGGAGAATCTTCAGATGGCTACGCATTTACCAGAGTCCAACTCATAGCGCCAAGAACTTTGCAGTTCATGGTGAAGGCGAAGAGTTCTTTAGGGGCGATATCAATCCCATTCGCCGTCCGCATCGCCTCGGATGCCACAATAATTTCAGCTTTGTATCTTGTCGGCAAACAGGCCAAAGATGTTTCAGTTTGGGGAACAAGAACATATTTGAAGTCAGACACGATAATTCGTACCAGCCAGCCATTGAGACTGGTTGTATATATAGCGCCCAAATCAAGCCTCCCTGTGGATAAGCATACTACTCACCTGTCTCACTGGGACCTCGGCAACGGGAAGTTTAAGGGATCGTTCCGATTCATCTTATAAAGTTCTTTTCGTTGCCTTGCTCACGATATTTACACAATCAGGCTGGCACTGTGTTTCTATGATGCCCTCAACTTTTAGCTATCACCTTGAGGGTGGGAGCTTTTTCTTGCTTTAGGGGCAGTTTGTCTTTTTCCCTAGGGGTGATTGCTTCTTTGGTCTGTTGAGTTAGTTAATTCTTCTGCGCTTTCTTTGACTACTGTTGAGGTCACTGCTGCCATAATTTTTGGATAATCAAAGTTAGGGTCGGTTAAGCGTCAAAACATCGAGGCTTTTCCTTGATCCGGGTAATGTAAACTTTGATTAAGAGAAAGACTTCTAGCCCCGATCCGATGTTATATTAATAATTGAAGCTAAAGAAAAAAGCTTCCCTGACAGATCGACTGGCAAGGTTATAAAGGTCAAGTTCACAAAGGAGTAAACCCTGTTAAAGTTACATTCTGTCTCGATAACGACGATAACAGCGATCAACCTGAACGCTCATATTTCCTGGAGTAGAGAACAAGGGAGTTAGGCAATTGGAACTAGGGTTCAATGCTTCTCCAACCAGTCTCAAGTTATGAGGGGAAATGCCTGAGAATCGGTAAACTGATCGCTGTTATTGTTTGTCAACACAAGTAATTGATAATTGCAGTCGTTCTCCTTTGATGAGATAATAGAAAGTCTTCTGTTCAAAAGGATATCGATAGGATGCGACTCTCTCAACAGCTTTTTGTCACTCTCCGGGAAGACCCAGCCGAGGCGGAAATCCCTAGTCATAAATGCTTGGTCCGTGCCGGTTACATTCGTCGCATCGGCAGCGGTATTTACGCCTATTTACCCCTGATGTGGCGGGTTTTGCAGAAAGTCTCCCAGATAGTCCGGGAAGAAATGAATAAAGCCGGCGCCCAAGAATGTTTACTTCCCCAACTGCAACCGGCGGAACTCTGGCAAGAATCGGGCCGTTGGGACACCTACACAAAAGCAGAAGGGATTATGTTTGCCCTGACGGACCGGCAAAACCGGGAGTTAGGATTAGGACCGACTCACGAAGAAGTAATTACTGCCGTCGCTCGTGATTTAATTCGTTCCTATCGACAATTACCAGTTAATTTATATCAGATTCAAACTAAATTTCGCGATGAAATTCGCCCTCGTTTTGGTTTAATGCGGGGACGGGAATTTATTATGAAAGATGCCTATTCTTTCAATCTCGACGAGGAATGTTTAAAGAAAACCTATCAAGCGATGGATATAGCTTACCGCAATATTTTCCGCCGTTGTGGGTTAGCTTTTCGGGCAGTAGAAGCGGATTCTGGAGCGATTGGTGGTTCCGCATCCCAAGAATTTATGGTCTTAGCTGATGCTGGAGAAGATGAGGTTTTATTTACTGCCGATGAAAAGTATGCGGCTAATGTAGAAAAAGCCGTTTCTTTGCCAGCAGATAAAGTGGCTTCTCCCTTTAAAAAGTTTTGTAAAAAAGAGACTCCTAACACCAACACGATCGAAAGTTTAGCTAAATTTCTTGATTGTTCTGCCACTGCCATCGTCAAAAATGTTCTCTACGAAGTGCTTTATGATAGCGGCATAACTGTTTTAGTTTTACTGCATATTCGCGGCGATCAAGAGGTTAATGAAGTTAAACTACAAAATGAATTAGTTAGACAGGCGAGCTGTTACAATGCTAAAACAATTTTGGCTTTAAAAATACCCGATGCTGCCGCTCAACAGAAATGGGCAACTAAACCTTTACCTTTAGGTTATATTGCTCCCGACTTAGAAGATAATTTACTCAAAAAAGCCAGCGATATAGCTCCTAAGTTTTTACGCATAGCAGACAACACAGTGACAGACTTAGAAAACTTTATCACCGGTGCTAATGAAAGCGGATTTCATGTAGTGGGAGCCAATTGGGGTCAAGATTTTATCTTACCAGAATTAATCGTCGATCTACGCAAAGCCCGGGTAGGCGATCGAGCTATTCACGATCCTAATCAAACCTTGCAAAGTGCTAGAGGAATTGAAGTTGGTCATATCTTCCAATTGGGCTATAAATATTCTCAAGCTATGAATGCTTTTTATACTAATGAAGCGGGCGAATCTACCCCCATTTGTATGGGTTGTTATGGCATAGGAGTATCCCGTTTAGCCCAGGCAGCCGTAGAACAATCCTACGATAAAGATGGCATTATTTGGCCGGTAGCTATTGCCCCCTATCAAGCGATTGTGGTTATTCCTAATTTAGCCGATGCCGAGCAGGTAAAAACCGCCGAAAGTTTATACAATGAGTTAAATCAAGCGGGCATTGAAACCCTTTTAGATGACCGGAATGAACGTGCAGGAGTTAAGTTTAAAGATGCGGATTTAATTGGGATTCCCTATCGCATTGTCACAGGTAAATCTCTCAAATCAGGTAAGGTGGAATTAGTCGAAAGAGCCAGTAAAAAAGCATCAGAAGTAGCAATTAATGAGGTGGTTTCCTATTTAAAAACTGCTATTTCAAAGGTAAATGTTTCTGATTAAGTAATTAAATATACAGATAATTTTCTTTGTTTATGTATTTGATGAGCGAATATGAGTCGGGGTACCTCCTGTCATAGCAATAATTTTTCCAGCGTTGCTGATTTGAGATATAAATCTTCTTTTGTGGGATTTTTAAAACCTAGACCCAAACTGGGGTGAGGGCATCTCAAAGGCTATTGACAATTGGCCAATTTTGTGATTTGCGTGGGCATTTCAAGTGATACCAGTCAATCAGAATAGTTACGAACTCGACCTATTTGGTCGATTGTTGCTTAACAATTGAGATGGCAAATTCTACTCAAATATGCCTGAATTGTCGTCTGGGTAGGCAACTCACATAAAGTTCATTTTGTCAAGGATTGTTAAGATGCGCTTACCCAGGGCTGCTAATATGCCATAGAGTTTTTTATCTCTGATTTGGTCTATTACTATTTTACTGAATTTTGCCGATTCATGAAGAAAAAAGTGTTGATGCCTTTGGGCAAGATAGAGCGATTACATTTAAATTTTTAATAAGGTCGAGGTTGAAAATTATCGGGAATATCTAATTCAAATACTTGGTCATGAATCCGAGCCACATAAAACCCCTCTTGCAGAATTTTTTCGCGTAATTCTGGAGATACATGAACCGCCGCTAATATGCCATAGAGTTTTTTATCTTTGTGTTCAGGGAAAAAGCTGCGAAACCGTTGCAAAATACTTTTTAATTGTGTAATAGATTCCTCTCTAGCATGACTTTTAACCTCGACGATATAGGCAGTATTTAGCTCACCATTAGTATAAGCAAGAACATCAATTTCTAGGTTTTTTCCATCTTCGCTTGCTCGGACACTGGGACTAACAACTTTCATGCCGAACCGTTGTCTGAGAATCGTTTCCATTGAGGGAAGGGCAAGTCCTTCGGTAAAGCTGCCGAATTTGGCACCGAGTTCCCCAATTTGCTGTCCTAATTCTTTGAGTTGTCGGTCAGTTTTCTTCTGTTGTTGGGCGTTTTCCTTCTGTTGTTGACTAACTTCCTTCAATATTAGGTCAGTCTCCTTCAGTTGTTTGTCAGTTTCTTTTTGAGCAGCAGTTAATTCGGCTTGAGCAGTGGCTAATTCGGCTAAGATTTGCCATACGTCTTCGGATGTAGTTGCCATAGATAATTTTTTCCCGATGTCACCTATTTACTATTTTATTGGATTTCTGCGCTTGCTGAAGGCACTGGGGAGCAGGCTGCTGATTCAATTGGGTAAGGTGGAGGCTAATTCATAGAACAAGAATCACCGCCACCACTGACTAACATCCCTAATTCCCTGATACACTTCTCTTAAAACGACCTCCCCCCCAAAATGAAGGATTAAAGGCGCTAAGTTGGGAATAGTTTCGGGGAAATTAGAACGAGTGAGAGTTCCCAAAGCTTGAAGGTTTTTTTCCAGAAGGATAGATCAACATGGTTAGGCGTTAACACCTGAGTTATAATTAGAACGAAAATTAACTAAGGCAGTTGTTCTCAAATGAAATTAAAGGAAAGGTGTATCACCGATGGGCAGGGTAATCGAATAGGTGTTCTTTTAGATAACCTAAGTTGCTACCTATGGGATTAAGCAAAAAAAGCTGCTACAAAAGATAAAAGACGAGTAGCAGCCAAAAAACGAACCCTCCGTTTTACTATTGCAAGAGTGCCTATTGCCTATGTACTCGCAATTTCTCAATCAATTGAGATAATTTCTCGTCAGAAGCGGCAGTAATAAAGTCTAATTTAAACTTTTGTCCCTGACTGAGATATTCTGCGTAACTAGACAGAAGAAAAGGACGAAACTTGTCATTATCAGCAATATAAACTTCAAAAAAAGAGACCAATAAAGCCCCCGCATAATCCTCGATTAAATTTTGATTGGGTAAAGTGATATCGACCACAGACTCTAGGGTTTTTTGCATTCCTGCATCCAATTCCGTAAAATTTACATGAGCTTGTCCCTCCACCATGGCCAGATATTTATCTGGCGTTTTTAACCAAGTAAAAGGAATGGCCTGTTCAAAAATCGGATTAGCTGCCGGGTCATAACTTCCAGAACCCAAGAGGACAGGAATCGAGATTTTACTTAAACCTTTTTCCCCAAAAATACTGCGGTTAACGGGATTAGCTGCAAAGACAGCCGCGACTCGTTCATCACGAAAATTATAGACCTGTCTAGGCAATTCTAGGGCGCGACATTCCAGTATAATAGCGATATTAATCCCGGAGTAAGGAAGATTACAATCTTGGGCGAGATTATCAAAATCAATTTGTGCGCCAGCAACAGCTAGAGATGTATAACCTCCAAAGGAATGACCCGCTACTCCCACATTAGTGAGGTCAAGTTGACCTTGAAATTGACTAGGATTACGTCTTGCTAATTCATCGATGACAAAGCTAATATCTTTGGGTCGATTAATAAACTCATTGCCATCAAAAATATTGCGATAATACCCCCCTAACATTCCTTGTAGGTATTGGGTATCACTGCCGGGGTGTTGCGGTGCCGCTACTAAAAATCCGTAGGAAGCTAGATGTTCAATTGCTTGGGCATAATCTTCTGGTCGCGAGGCTAATCCGTGGGAAAAAATAATTACAGGTGTTTTACCTTCTCGGAAAGTTTGCGGGATATAAACATTGACATATAAACTGCGATTGCGACTGCTATCGGTTAGGTTCCAAACTTCTTTTTTTACCTGAAAGCTACCGCGCTGACGCAGATCGGGTAAACTGGTATAATTAATCGGTGGTTTAACGGCAGCGGCTTCCCCGGCTGTCCAGAGGCGCATATCTTTAATAAATATTTCCGCCACATAAACTGCATAATCGATGGTTTTAGCTAATCCGAGGATTTCTTCCCCCTGTAACTGGATATTATTGGGGAATTTTTTCAGCACATTTAAAAGGGTTAATCCCCCCGGCTCAAAAGCGGCACTAACAATCGCACCCCGCAGGGCATATTTACCATTAATTCCTCCTTCAATGGTGATGCCTTTGCCCAAACGAGAGAGCATATCAGCACCCATCACACTATTAAAAAAACGAGATAGTAAAACAGGATTAATGTCAATTTTTGTTGATAAAGCTTCACGAAACTGCTCTCTTGCTTCGGGAGTTACTCTGGCTAGAAATTGTTTTAAATTAGCATCAATTTTGCCTTCTTTAGCAAAGGTTTCTAGGGATGCTACCGATACAGAAAAGACGAGGGGAGTATAGACAAATTCAACTTCTTCGGCGGCTTTTAGGGGTAAAGCGGTCATAGTGGCGGCGAAAAGGCCTAGTAGAAAAGCTCGCAGCCGACGGGTGGGATTATTTCTGGGAAAACGATTTTGTAAACTGGTGATAATCATGGAATTTTTAGTTAGGGTAGATGACAGCAATTAAAGGAAAAAAGTCGCACGGCGATTGATGTCTAAGTTCAACAAAAATCGATAAAGTGCCAAGCAAAGTATAACCAAAAAGCATGAGCAAAACCTCGATAGATTAATCTGGGCGATTTCGATTCTAAATTACGAGCTATTTCCTGAACATATTACCTAGTGTGGATTTTATATTAAAATTGTTTTTTTGTCAAGACACTGGTTATTAACAAAAAAACGATAAATACATAAATTTAATAAGTGAAAGTGATATATTTGGAGATGAAAATAATCAGATAAGGTTTTTGACCAAGATAAGTACCTAAGCAAAATTAACTAGACATTTTGATAAAGCTTTTTAACCAATAAATTAATTTTGCACGACTACTTAAATTGCTAATTATTGCGAATATGAATATCTTGCTGCGGAAAGGGAATCTCGATATCCTGTTGAGTAAACCTATCAAGAATAACACAATTAACATCACTAATTACTCGCTTTTTCTTGTTAACATCATCCAACCAGAACTTTAATTCAAAGTTTAAACTAGAATCACCAAAATTAATAAAAAAGGCTACTGGTTGCGGGTTTTTAAGTATGTTAGGATGTTGATCAGCAATGTCTAGCAATAAATTCATCACCTGTTCTGCGTTAGAATGATAACCAACTCCGATAGCAATTGAACAATAAATCAAGTTATCACTACCCGTATAGGTGGTGACATCCTCAGTAAAAAACTTTTGATTGGGGATAATTTTTTCGGAATTATCCGTGAGGATTTGCACTGTTGTCGCTCGAATACCTAACTTTTTTACCTGAGAAGTCTGTCCTTCAATATTAATTATATCACCGGGTTTGAGAACTTTTTCAAATAATAGTAAAATACCGCTAATAAAATTACTTACCACTTGCTGCATACCGAAACCAATACCCACCGATAAACCGCCAGTAATTGCCGCTATTGCTGTTGCATTAACTCCCACATAACCCAAGATGAGAATAAAACCTAAGACGATGAAAAAATAACGTCCTAACAGTAAAGTTGCTTCAATTTCACCGCGACTAGCTTGCTGATTTAAATGAGCAATACTCAAAATTATAGTCTCTATAAGATCAACAACAATTACCAGAAAATAGGGAGCTATTATCAAAATAAATATGCTTCCCAATGTGATCGGACTATTGAATAAATTGAAAGGAGATACTTTGGCGATTTCCTGAATATTATTGTAGAAACCAATCATGATTCTCAGGAGAAATAACACCAATAAAGGTGCTAAAAGCCGGAAATGATAATATTTAATTTTATTGACGGAAAACTTGGCGTATAGTCCAGCTAATAAACCACGATAAACTAAATAAAACCACAGGAGTTTTATAGATAAACTAATCAGTCCTCTTGTCCAATTTTGACTGAAAAAAATTAGATAATTTAAATTCAGTAAAATTATACTAATAACTGGAAAATTAAGAAACTCTATCAGAATAGCAAAATATTGACGGATGGTTAATTTTTTATCACTATGGATAAAAGTGGTGACGTGAGGAAATCTTTTTTCTAAGTAAGACCATAACCATTTTGACAATAACCAAGCAAGAATTAAACAGAGAAAAATAATCATTAATTGATTTTGAACATTTCTGCGTCCTAAAAATAATAATTGGTTAGCAATTATTTCCGAAAGAGAGGGGATATTGTTGTTCATAATTAATTCATTTTCTTGACTTCCTGATCAAGACCTGATTGAATATAAAGTGTCAGTTGGTGGGCTGCTGTTGAGGAAGATATTTCACCAGCGATCGCTCTTTCATACCAAAATTCTCCCTCTTCTAAAATTTTATTCAACTTTTCCCAATCATCCAGAGGAACTGCCACGGCATTGTGAGATTGTTGTAATAATACTGATTCGATCGGTAGTAAATTTCCTTCGATCTGTACCCGTCGATTAGTGGGAATAAAACTTTCTGTTTGGATGATTGCTTGCAATTGTTGTTCGGGATTGGTGAGAAATTTTCCTAAAGCTAATCCCAAACTATTTTCATTATCACTATTATTACGATTAAATACCATCACCCGTGTATAGAGAATTGGTGCTGCTTTACCTTGAGTGCCTTGGGGAAGTAAAGCGACTCTGAGATCATCTTGGAGACTGTTTTTTAAATCGGCAATTTCAATAGAATTACAAACATAATAGGTTAAGCGACCTCTAGCAAAGGCCTCATGAAGTAATTCCCGTTGACGATTGAGGATAAAATTAGGCTGTGACGAGGCAAATTTTAGCCATTCTAGCCATTTTGCCCAACCATCCAAGCGAGGTTGCAGCCTACCCTGATCATCCCACAAATAGCTGCCAAAAATTGCCATTCCCCAAAAAGTATCTTCAAAAGAGGACACCATCCCCACAGAATAACCTTTGCGGGCACGTTCCACTAATCCCTCTAAACTGGTGGGAGGTTGCTTCAGCAGCGGATCGGTACTAACTTGTAATTTTTTTTGATTGTAACACAGTACACGAGTACGAGAACCTAAGGGAATGCCATAGATTTTTCCTTGATAGCTAACTTGTTTCAGGGTTGGGGGATTATAGATAGATAAATCTAGATTTTTCCGGTCAATTTCCCCCAGTACTCCTTCAGATACTAATCTGGGTATATTTCTCGAAAAAATTAGAATAACACTCGCACCCAATCCGCTTTGAGATTGTTTAAAAAAACGTTCGGGTATCTCATCGATAGGAATAGCTTGTTCAAGAATTGTCACCTGCGGATTTAATTTTTCAAACTCTTGGAAACCGAGACCTACTAGTTTAGTTAAATTGCCCTCTTCTGGATACCAAATCAAAAGGGTTCCTTGCCGTTGCTCCGATGATTGGTTAGGAAGATCACTAAAACAAGCATAAAGAAAAATTGGCATCAAGATAAAAAGCAATAGGAACGATATAATCGTCCTTGCTTTTTTGCTTCTCCAAGCAGTTTTAACTCTGAGCCTTAGGGATTGCATCGATCGTGATCCTTCAAAAATATTGCCATAGATCCATAGTACATGAAAAGGTGACTAATAATCCTCATCAGAAAAATAATTAACATGATCTTGTCTCCATAGCCACCAGTATAGCAACAATCCCAGTTAAAAATTTGTGCGAGTTAAACTGCTGACGTATCTAAATTACTGCTTAAAACAAAGGGAAAGATCGAGTTTTATAGTTCATTTTCTAACACTATCATACCCAGTTTAAATGGGTAACAGCTTAGGGAAGCTGTGCTTAGTATGAGTGAGATTTATGTTATTAATAATTATGTCATGACGAGAGAGTGATACCTGCATTAACTTTACTGTATCAACCATGACCCCACCGCAGCAATTTTTACTATATAATCATGGTATAAGAAACCAGCACCCCAAATATTGTATTTCAACCCAAACACCAAAGGAGTTAAATATGACTGAACCTTTAAGCGCGATTGTGTTGGTAACGTTGGCAATCCAGGAGTTTGTTAAATCAGGTACAGGAGATTTGGCCAAGCGTTTTACGGCGGAGGCTGTGGCGAAAATTCCTGTATTATGGGGAAAGATTAGGGATCGGTTAACGGGAAAATCGCTCAAGGTCAATGAAGCATTAGCTAAATTGGAAAGTGGGGACAGTACGGTCATTGAAACTATCACTAAAAATTTGGATGTGATTTTAGACGAAGATTCTCTTTTTGCTGAATAGTTACGAATTTTAGGACAGGAAATTCAAGCAGGGGAAATCAGCCAAGTTGGTTTAGATGACTTTGAAGCGGGAGAACTAGATGCTGAAATTGATCAAACAGTGAAAGGAAAAACAACGACTAAAACAGAACAAATTGGTACAACAAGGGTAAGAGTTACAGGAAAAGCAACTATTAAAATTAACCAAAAGATTGATTAGGAGACAAAAATGTTAGAAGATCAAGCCCAAGCACTCAAGTCTATTGTTAAAGAGGTTCTGCATGAGTTATTATTGCAAGAACGGGAAACTTTAACAGATGTAATTTATGAAATGATAGAGGATATGGTTCTAGCCAAAGCAATAGAGGAAGGTCTTGACGATGAAAATGTCAGTCGAGAAGAAATTTTTGGGTTACATCGAGTAAGTTTATGACTACGAAGATTCGGGATGTCATTAAATTATTAGAAAAAGATGGCTGGTTTCTCGTTAATACAGTCGGTAGTCATCGCCAATATGAGCATCCAACAAAAAGGGGAAAGGTGACTGTTGCTGGCAAATTAAGTGATGATGTTCGTAAAGGAACTTTAGCTAGTATTCTTAAACAAGCAGGGTTAAAATGATCGACAAATATCTAATTGTTCTCGAAAAAAGTGAGACGGGATTTTCAGCTTATTCACCCGATGTATTGGGTTGTGTAGCAACAGGTGCGACTCTAGAAGAAACAACGGAGCAAATGCGATCAGCTTTGGCTTTGCATTTGGCAGATGTTGAAAACTTGCCCCAACCGCGAGGGATTGATGCTTATTTAGAAGCTTTGCGAGATTCGGAAGGAGAAGCATTTTTTCTAACTCATATTCCCATAGATCAAGTGTTAGTTAAATCTTAGTTTTATTAAGGAAAATGAACAACAAACTTTAGCAAACTGGAAATGAACTACCCCGCCGCAAGCGGACGGGGTATCAGAATCAAAATAGACTCAATTGTAGATTTTGGTGTAGCTGCAGGTATTCTTTATCTTGTTCTTTTACATATCTCGCTATCATACCTTCATCCC
>NZ_JADEVX010000300.1:0-3314 GCF_015207925.1 Microcystis sp. LEGE 00066
TTTGGCGACAACAGGTCGAACCCTTATTAGGTAGTACGGGATATCATGAAATCGCTCCACATATTGTATTAATGGCTTTTTTACATCGTGTGGTTAATGGTGGGGGAGTTTTAGAAAGGGAATATGCCATTGGTAGCGATAGAATGGATTTATGTTTGCAGTATAAAGATGTAATTTTAGGGATTGAATTGAAGGTGTGGAGAGATAAAAAGCGCGATCCTCAAGCTGATGGAATTGAACAATTAGAATCTTATTTAGGGCGTTTGGGTTTAGATTTTGGTTGGTTATTTATCTTTGATAGGCGGAAAAATGCTTTACCAATGGAAGAAAGGTTATCCACTGAGGTGGTGGTGACAGAAAATCAATATAGAATTACTGTGATTAGAGCTTGAGTCTTTCCAAAACTTACTGTTTGCGTTACATTTCATTAGCGTACCCTACAGAATTGGCTGGACTGCTGGTTAAATCTTACCAATGAGCTTGTCATATTCTGCGTGAGTTCCGATCCAGAACCAAGAAATACCGCTTTCTACTTCAACTCCTAAAGCCCGATAGTCTAATCCTGCTCGAACTGACCAGTATTTTTTACCGATCTTTTTGAAGTGTAATGATGGATGAGATGGATCAGCTTTCAAAAGTTCGTAGCATTGATCTGCTGTTTCCTGAATTTGAGGGGGTAAATCCTCATAGCATTTCCAAAATCTGCGGGTTGTGTAGTGCATCAGAGTTCTCGGCAATGTCCCGCTTTAAACTCAGCGATCGCTTCTGCTGCTAAAGCCTCCAGTTTGCCGTCTGCGATGTCTTTTTCTAGCTGCTCATCCCAACGTTGGTAGTCTATCTCTAATATCCATTGCCGGAGCTGCTGAAACTGTTCTGGTGGAAGCGTCAGAATAGCTGCTTCAATTTGTTCAATGGTTGACATTTTAGGTTATGGTTTTTGACTTCAATCACATTATGGTTATTTACCCAATTTGATTATATCTGATTCCGAGAAAATTTAGATCCGCGACTTCTGTTATTAATCTTCTCATGTAATAGATAATTTGTAGGGTGTGTTAGCTGTATTCGTAACGCATCTCATATTTGCTCAATAATTTATTTTATTATGTTTTTTAAAATCTCCTTCAACAATAATGGTGCGTTACGTCGCGTATTTAATTGATTTGTATATTTTATAATCTTTTTGCGCTCCTAACGCACCCTAAAAACTTTACAGGTTACATTTTACAAGTCTCGACGTGAGAGAAGACGCCACCCTACCCCCCACCGTTGAAAATACCCTCTTTCATTCAATGGTCCCACCCACACACCACCAAATAATGTTCTCGGGAGGTGGCCTTCTGGTGCTTTTATATCAAAAGTAATCTCACTGTAGTACAACCAGCATTTTATATCTACTTTTCTCCATCCTACCTTGTCTCCGAACTTCTCCCAGACTTTTGGGTTATATTCTTTCGTTCCGCCTAAACCCTGATAAATGCGTTTCTGAACAGAAAACCCAAATCTACCATTACTGTATTTTACCCACAATTGGTCAATGGTACGGAGGTCTGCACAGGGAAAATTATCAATATCTTCATCCCTTAACCTAATGACCTGTCTAGCAACCGCTAACATTACCCTTCTTGTTTCTTCATCCGCTTCTTTCCATTTCCCAGCTTTGAGTAAGTCACGGAGTTTGCTGTAGTCCATTCCTGCATCTGATTTTAATTCTACCTCTCGCTGTAAGCTCATGGTGATACTCCTTTAGATTAATTTTTAAGAAATATACTAGAGACATCCTAACATAGGTTACACTCCACAAGTCTTGATGCGAGAGAACGGAAAAAATCACCATTTTATATTTAGGACTTATGCAAGATGTGACTGAAAACCTTATTCTTGCCTAGGGGTAATTCATGAATTACCCCTACTTTCGTTCCCTTTTGCGTAAGTCCTAATATTGTTATGTTGGTTCAATAATTTTTATCCCTGCTCTAAATTCTCGCAGTGCTTGAGCATGATTTTCCGTATTAATACAACGCATCAATAAACCGACATCTAAACTCGGTAAAAGTGGCGATTTACTAACAGCCTCATAACCATCATTTCCTAAACTATAAAACAATAACTCATCATTCATCCAAAACCAAACTTCAGGAATTTGTAACCGTTTGTATGCTTCCAGTTTATTAATTCCTCCACTACTAACAACCACCTCAATCACTAAATCAGGATGTTTTCTATTTGCTCCCAATTCATAGGATTCATCACCTTCTCTTTTAACCTTTTCAAATTCATTTTCTAAGGTGACAGAACCAGTAGGAGTAAAATCTAATCCCAAAAATTCTAAATAAATTTCTACTAAGGAAGCAATACGTTTTTTGATAGTTTCGTGTTTTTTCCCTGGCATTTTTCTAATCTCCAAAACTCCATCTAAAAAAGATAACCTTAACCCTGGGCGATCGATTAGCTGTTCAACAGCTTTAAATTCTCTCCAGGTTAAGTCACTAATTAAAATTGGTTCTGCTTCTCGTTCGATGAGTGTAGTTATCATAATTTAAACCCAAATTTAGAGAGTGAATTTTGCTCAACATGATATCATATAAAAACAGATGATCATGAAAAATATCATAGTCTAACAAACCCCCCTTAATCATACCATAGCCAGTAAACCTTTTGAGAATACCAAATCATCAGACTTCTTGTAAAAATCAAAAATTGTTGTTAGGATTAGAAGTCAGTATTCAGGAGAATTAATAATGAATAATAATCAATTAAATGGTCTATTTACAGATTTTATGCCATTTAATCGGCTCTCTTGGGTTTAGTGGGTAAAATGTATTCTAAGATACATTCCTCCTAGCGAGGGGGTGGAACGAACCACAAAGACACAAAGATTGATCGATCATATAGTAAGTTAAACTTATCACACAGAACCTAGAAGAGCCTTTAATCCTTATTTTTGACGTTTTTGAACCCTCAAAAATTAATTATGCAAGAGACTTATCTAAATTACTTGTTAATAAGCTGTTCAGCATCTAAATAAGTTTTAAATAATCGTATTCGTGTAATTTTGCGTCAGACTTATGGGTTAAGAAATTTTCAACATCTGTACTCACCGCTGTTAGCGGCCAATCATTGATTAGTTAAACTTATCACGATCAGTCTAATAGACCCAAAAATGTTATTTATTGGTTTAAAAAAGAGGCTCTTCGGGAATTGTTATGCAAATAATTAACTTAAAATAAAATTCAATGAGAGTACCTAAGCTCAAAAGTAGCTGAAATTCATACAGGAAAGGACTTAAGGCACAAATAAGTTAATATCAAAAG
>NZ_JADEVX010000301.1:0-3307 GCF_015207925.1 Microcystis sp. LEGE 00066
ACTTAATTTGTCCAGCCAACTGTTTTTTTGGGTGATCGCCTCTCCTCAAAAATAGTTACTTTGTACTATATGCCCATGCCAAAATCGGGGTTAATGCTCTATTTATTTCAAAATGAGAATTGCTGGTTTTTCCTTCGTCTGGCAGGCAGAACAACAAGGTGAGGGGTGGTATCGTCTTCATCCCTTCATCCGTCGTTTCAACCACGAGCAGAAGCGGGAGCGAACCCAGGCTGCCCATCAAGTCTTGGAGCGGTACTATCGAGAAAGGGAGAATCAGGCGGAAGCTCTCTATCATGCTTATTGGCATGATCCTCTGAGGGCGAAAGAGGAGTGGATCGAAGTTTTTGGAAAAGCCAACCAACAGGAGGACAATGAACTATGTCAGGCACTAGCGGAAATCAAGAAAGAAATTCCTTTCTAGACGGTCAAATTGCCCAATTAATGGGGGATTATCTAACTCGCTTGCAGCGGTATGAGGAAGCTAGGGAGGAATACCAAGAAGCTAGTGAAGGGTATGAAAATATCTCTCCCGCTTCCCCGGACTTTGAGACAGCCCAAAATAACCAAAAAGTAGTTCTGGGAAAACTTAATCGCTTACCAGAGCGGCAGAAATCCAGTCAAGACTACCGTTTAGAAAAGCTCTTTGCTGTTGAAAAGGAACAATCTCGTTCAGTTTCCTTAAAAAGCCGAGTCAATTTGAGCCAATGGTTGCAAAATGTTTTTGAGGAAAGCTGGCAGACGATTGAACAGCTTTTTGCACCTGGAGAACCCTGTTTTGCCTATGCTTATGCTTTACGCGAGCGCGGGGCTGATTTTATGGATTCCAAGACGGTTCGCGATTTAATTGAGACGATTTATACCAGTCAGGAAGAGCATCGCCGCAGACAAGCAGCACTGCGCTTGGGAGAGATGGGAACTGCATCTTCTGAGGTATTGGCGGCTCTGACTCACTTGCTGGGGGTAACTCAGGATGAAGAAACCCGTTGGAGTGCGGCAGAGAGTTTATGGCGGCTCGCTCCGCATAACTTGGCAGGTGGGTTGAGGAGAGTTAAAGATTTAGGAATGCTGATCGGGGAACACCCAGTGACTCTAATGGTGGCTGTCTTGCCTAAAACTGACCAAATGATAGCGGTTCTCCTCAGAGTCTATCCGATGCGAAACCAGAAATATTTGCCTGCCCACTTACAATTAGTGGTGCTCGATGAGGCTGGGAAAACCTTTTTGGAAACTGAGGCGAGAGAACTGGACAATTACATCCAACTCAAGTTTAGTGGTTCACCGGGAGAACAGTTCAGTGTCAGGGTGGGACTGGGAGAGGCAAATATTACCGAAGATTTTACCCTCTAGCAGAACTTTCCCCCTGAGAAATTGCTAGGAACTAAAGTACAAGTAAACGGAGAAAGTTTAATCATGAAAACCGCACTAACCGAATACAAGCATATTCAAATAGACGAACGCGGGATACCAATGATTGCAAGCTCGACAATGAAGGTGATTGATCTGGTGATGGCTCAGATGGCTTACGGTTGGACTCCTGAAGAAATTCAAATCAACCATCGCCATTTGAGTATGAGTCAGATTCACTCAGCCTTCGCCTACTATTGGGATCATAAAGAAGAATTGGACGGAGCGATCGCTGCCGATCTGGAGTATGCCCAAAAAATGCGGCACTCAGCGATCGAGTCGCCTTTTGTGGCCAGACTTAAAACACAAGGAATTCTCAAGTGAGCCTCAAACTTTATTACGACAGGTGATAGCAATGGCTAAGTTAGTGACTGTTAAATTGGGAGAAGGCAACTGGGAACAGGGATTTCCTGTTATCCTGCAAATTGCTGAGGAAGGCTCCCCTCCTTCGATCGAAGTTACAGGTAAATTGCCAAGCGCTCCGGAAATTCCCCAAAACTATGACCAATGGCAGTCTAGTTATAGACATTTGCCTGTTGTTGTCAGGCTAACAGCACCTGCTACCCAAATTACCAATGTTTCCACTACTGCCGACTGTCGCCAGACCCTTCAAACTTTGCAAGATAGCCTCAAACGCTGGCTGAACTCCGAGTCGTTTCGTCCGGTGAGAGAGCGTCTGTTAGAGAATTTGAACCGTTCCGAACCCATTCGCTTCATCATTCAAGCTGGGGATGGCTATTTGCGGCGGCTACCTTGGAATTTGATTGAGTTCTTTGACCATTATCCCAAGTTAGAGGTTGCGATCGCCGCTCCTGTCTTTGAAAAAATTGTTAGCCCACCTCCCCCCACCAAAAGGCTGAGAATCTTGGCAATTTTAGGCAATAGCGAGGGCATTGACGTGACGGCAGATAGACGCTTCTTGGAGAATTTGCCAGGGGCTGAGACGGTTTTTTTGGTAGAACCGCCTCGACAAAAGATTAGCGAACAACTTTGGGAACAACACTGGGACATCCTTTTTTTTGCCGGACACAGCCATACAGAAGGGGAAGTGGGGCGCATTTATATTAATCAAAGGGAAAGTTTGACTATCGGTGAGTTAAAACATGGTTTGAGGACAGCGATCGAAGGGGGGTTACAGTTAGCCATTTTTAACTCTTGTGATGGGTTGGGGTTGGCCAAGGAATTGGAGAATTTGCAAATTCCTCAAGCGATCGTCATGCGAGAACCTGTACCCGATAAGGTGGCACAGGAGTTTTTAAAGCATTTTCTCAAGGCATTTTCTAGGGGTAAATCTTTGTATTTGTCGGTGCGGACGGCGAGAGAACGTCTAGCTGAAGAAGGATTAGATACGGAACTGCCGGGGGTGATGGGGCTGCCCCTTATTTGTCAAAATCCTGCTGCCGTTCCTATAATTTGGCAAACTCAGAAGAGGCTGCCTATCCGTTTTTGGATAGCACTTCCCTTTGTTTTTGCCGCTTCGATGGCACTGGTGTTTATTATACCTAGCATTATTATCTCAATGTCAAATCACAATGAAAATTCACCTCTAAATCGACCGCCAGAAATTGAAACCTATCAATTCCACAAGTACGGAATTTCAATAAAATATCCCCGTAACTGGCAATTACAAGAGGGAAAAGACGACCTAGGAGAATCAGGAATTTTTGTCAAATTTTCACCAGATAAAAACGATTTATCCTCTTTTCCTCCTCGCCTTACTATTAGCCTAGACGAATATTTGATTGGTCCACCTATGTTAGACGATTATGTGAATAGACCTCTTGCATAAATCCGAAAACAAACGATAGAAACAATAATGGGAGGGACTTTCAGTTAATTATTTATTAGTAGTTGATAATCTTCAAAAATGTTGCTGTACAAGGATCGACTTAAGACTTTTGCA
>NZ_JADEVX010000302.1:0-3306 GCF_015207925.1 Microcystis sp. LEGE 00066
TCCCACACCCTACACCCCACACCCTACACCCCACACCCTACACCCCACACCTATTTTGACTGGATTCGGCGAATTGCCACCACTGCTGGCCGGGGAGGTTGATTAACTTGACCACTGGGCCAATTCGACCCTAGGGGTACTTGTCGCATTTGTTCAAATTCCTGCCCATTAGTGGTTTTCAGGGCAAATTTTCGGTTTTCAAAGGCCAAATCCCGACGAATTCCCCCCGCTTCCCCCGGATGTTGTACTGCCAAAAATAACGTCTCTTGGTCGGGAGTAAAGTACAATCCCGTTAATTCCGCATCCATGGGAGCGATAGCAAAAGGATAGGGATGCTCTTGACCCTTGGCAAATACCCAAGCGCTATTATTACCAAAAATCCCCAATAAATCCCGTTGACTAACTGGGACTCCTTGGGGATAACGAGTTTTCATCTCTCGATTTAACCCACCCGTGGAAATATCGCTAACCATCCAGAGATTTCCCTGTTGATCGAACGCGAGGTTATCGGGATTAGAAAAACCCGCACCCTTCTCGGTCGGTTCCCCTCCGTAAGCGACCACATCCCAACGAAAACTTAAGGAAGCAGCATCGTTATTATCTTCCCTTAAGCTGATAATCCAACCAAATTCGTAGGGGATTTCGCCATTTGGTCCCTTAAATATCTCCCTATCGGCTCCTCCCTCCGCTTCACTGGGACTACCAGAGGTAAAGGTTATATATAAAGTGCCATTCTCGTCCACTTCCGTATCTTCTGGCCGACCAGTACAAGTGATCCCAACGGCGTTAGCGGCAAAATGAGCATCGATGAGAATTGCTCCCTGTTTTTCCGTTCCATTACCTTCATACAGGTCTGCGAGGGTCTTATATTTAGCTTTGTAGGCTAGAATCTCTTCATCGTCCTTAAATAGCAGTAATTTAGTCTCATTGACCGTTCTTTCGGGATTCGGCAAAGCTACCACCCCATCCCCGCGACTAGCGGCAATTTGACTCGGTAGGACGGGATTGATCTCCGTGTCGGGATTTAAGGGTATCCAATAACCGGTTTTATCGGGGTTGAATTTGGCCCCGTAGAGCATTCCCTTTTCTAGGAGTTTTGAGTTATTTTTGTCTTTAATATCGCTAATTTTGCCCTCGGAGACGAATTTATAGACATGACCGCCTCTGCGATCGCATCCTGAATAAACCGCCAAGGGTTGCCCCGTTTGAGCGAGAAAAGCGACCGCTTCATGGCGAAAACGCCCTAACCAAGTGTGTTTTGTGCCGTAATCGTCGGGATTGGCTGGATCCACCTCCACCATCCAACCGTATTTATTTCCCGCTAACCCAAAAACGTTACCCCGGCCATCCACTTCCCCACTATTGAGAATAAAGGGAGTAGTATCGGGATGCAAAGAGGAACCGTCTTTTAACACTACCTCCGTCACTTGGTCTTGAAAGTTTTCCTCGGCACTAAATACGGTCCCCCAGGGAGTTGTTCCCCCGGCGCAATTTTGAAATGTTCCGATAATTTTTGCCCCGAATCCGTCATCGTAGCCAAGTTTATTGGTTTTGGTAAAAATTGCTACAGCAGGGCCAGTCGCTTTCAGGTAGTGGCCGTCCTTTAGTCCAGAAATACCGGTAATGCGGCGATCGGCTTTACTATAGGTACGTTGCCATTTTCCCGTTTGATCTTTAGCTAAGGAAATTACGCCAATTCCCTGATCAATTAATCCTTCTAGGGAGATTTCCTCGATTTTTGCCTTTAAGCTGGCATCTTGTAGGTGATAGGCGGCAATTTCACCCTTTTCGTTCGTTTTTTCCCGTACTTCCTTGACGGGTAGGGTTTTACCGATCACTTGTTCAAAGGTTTGTAGCCAAGTACGACCACTGATATATTCAAAATTAACGGTTAGATAACCTTGACCCGGACTGGTTTCGATAAAAGATAGATAATCATTGTTATAACCGAAACGGGAATCACCCACTTTATCCCCCCACTGTGCCAGCACATCATAGGTGAATCCTTGCGGAAGAACGAGATCATCTAGGACTTTATAGGTTTGATAGGCATTTTTTTGGCTTTCATCGCTCATACCGTCAATTTTTAAGGGAATTGGCAGTTTGACTGGAGAAAAGTTTAACCCAAAACTATTGGCAGCGATCGCAGGACTGCTAATCAGAGAGGAATATTTTTTCTCTTGCAGACTGAAAAAAGAGACACCGGCAGTGGCAGTTAAAAAGGTGAGGAAATTACGGCGAGAAATACTCATATTTTCGGAAATAAAGTCAAAACTGATACTCAGACATCGATTAGGTTAAATTTTATTACATAAACTTGACATAGGTATTATATATTATCCAAGTTATGAATAAGTTAACAGCCAGTTAAAAGTAATCAGTAAACAGTAATCGGTGCAAAGACAGCAGAAAACTGCCATTTAATACTGCTCGCTTAATCCATACTGCACACTTAAAACTCAAATCTGATAACTGATAACTGAATAATCGCTTTAGTCGTCGCTATTTTGGGTGGTGCGGCTAAACTTTTTGTTTTTTTTCCTAATCCCTAAAAGTGGCTACCAGGCACGGCCAGAAGCAAGATTAATGTCATGAATATTTCGATAAAATTCCTTGTAAAAAAGCGGTAGTTTTTAAATCAATCCCTGTAATTGCCGTACCAACAACTACCGAATATGCACCAAATTCTAGGGCTTTTTTGGCTTCTTTTGGAGTCGATATTCCTCCTTCACAGATAACAGGAACTGATAAATTATTAACTAATTCTTCTAGGAAAGAAAAACTCGGCGGCTGCAGCTGTTTAGTTGCTTCTGTGTAACCGTAAAGAGTTGTACCGACAACATCAGCACCGGCTGCCACCGCATAAATAGCACTTTCGATCGAGTCTATATCTGCCATGACTAATTTACCAGTTTCCCGATGAATACGATCGATAATTGTGGCTAAATTTTCATCATTAGGACGCTTTCTTGGGGTAGCATCCAAGGCAATGATATCGGCACCGGCATCGGCAATGGCGAGAGCATCTTGATATTTGGGAGTAATATATACCGAACAATCGGGATAATTGCGTTTCCAGAGCCCAATTATCGGTATATCCGGCAATTGTTGACGGGTGGCTTTCAGATGAGCGGGACTATCAATTCTTACCCCACAAGCACCCCTATCCACGCAAGCATGAGCCATGGCAGCAATAATTACAGGATCGTGCAGAGATGACTCCACTGGCGCTTGACAGGAGACGATTAAACCCGATTTTAAGGTTTCTATTCGCATAAATTGGGGTGTAGGGTGTGGGGTGTGGGG
>NZ_JADEVX010000064.1:0-22420 GCF_015207925.1 Microcystis sp. LEGE 00066
TAAAAATTTTGTTAGAATTTCATCCAGATTTATGAGTTGAAATCGATTTTTCATGGACAAAGTTCTTAAAACCTGTCTATCTCCAGCGTTGGATGATAATTATCTGTCAAAAAATAATGCTTCTACACAAGTTCTCTATTTAAATAAGAGAATTTTATCTGAATTTTTTTCAAAATGAGAATTGCTGTTACCCGATGAACAAGCTGTAATAATTTCTCCGATGACTCGATTAACGGCTAATGCGGCAAACTCTGCTTTATTTGAATTGGCGTATTTATCTGACATTGAAGCTGACTGATCAATCATAATCAGGATAAATCCAGGGTTGGCTCTACTCAGTAGTTCTTGATACATAACTTAAAGATTACTTCATTGATTTTTGAAATGGAAAAGATGATCATGTCACCGCAAAATGGGCTATGATGACAATCTAGCAAGCAAATAGGACTAATTAGCTTGATTTACCTAACATCTCAGTATTGTAGCGCTTGATTTTAGTACCAAAGTAGGCTTTGGTACACAATTTATAGGTAGGTTACGGTACAGTCTTAGTTCCTTTTGGTATAATATATTTGATTACCCCTCTAATTTTTTAACCAGAAATGAATAATATTGACCAAGTTTTGCAATATGTTGATGATTTAATGTTTGAGAAAGTGGAGTCTCATCTGACACCAGTACAAGAAGCAATCTTGACAGGGGTTTGGCAAGGTCAAAAATATTGGCAAATTGCTCAATCTTTTAATGGTTGTAGTGAATCTCATATTAAAAAAGAGGCTGCTAACTTATGGAAAAAGTTGGGTAAGGTATTAGACGAAGATGTTAATAAAGATAATTTACGATCCAAGTTAGAAAGAAAATATCGGGTTTCTCAAACTTCTAATTTTGGTCATTGTTTACAAGTTAATCAAGGAAATATTCATATTTGTGATCAATCTTTACAAACAATTAATAATGGGAAAAAAACAAAAAATTTTTTACGCAATGACGATCAATCCCCCATAATTGACTTAACAAAAGCTCCTGAATTAAGGTATAACTATGGACGTAAGTTAGAAATATCAACCTTAAAAGAATGGCTAGATAATAAAACTCGATTAATTACTATTTATGGGTTAAGTGGAATTGGAAAAACAGCTTTAACCCTTAAATTAGTTTCAGAAATTGCCCCACAATTTGATTATATTATTTACCGCAGTCTGGAAAATATTCCTCAATTAATCGCTCTCAAAGATGATCTAAAACAGTTTTTCAACCAATCTCTATCAACCCCCTTACCTGATATAATAGATTATCTAAGCTCCTATCGTTGTTTAATTATTCTTGATGATGTGCAGAATATTTTTAAACCGGGGGAATTAGCAGGTAAATATTTAAACGACTGTCAGGATTATCATAAATTTTTTTCAGCAAATTGCTACCACATCTCATCAAAGTTGCTTGATTTTAATTAGTTGGGAACTTCCCAGAGATTTTGTCACCTTAAAATCCGATAAAATTAAAACTTTATACCTGCAAGGTTTAACAACAGACTTTGAAGAAATCTTCAAAGAATACGGTTTAAAAAATGAGGAGAAATGGACAGAACTGAGGGAACTTTATCAAGGTCATCCTAACTGGTTAAATATCATCTCCTCAACCATTATTGAACTATTGGATGGAGAAGTATCCTTATTTTTAGAACAAATGAACAATGAAATTTATTTAGGGGATATAGAAAACTCGATCGAATGTCATTTACAGCGTTTATCCGCAACAGAAAAAAAGGTGATGCACCGGTTAGCTAATCAAACTGAAGCGGTAGAAAAGCTTCCCAAAACTGCTAATCTTGACCTTTCTCAATCTGAATTTTGGGCAGCTATTCAGTCATTAATGAGACGCTGTTTACTGGATAAATTACCATCAGAAACCTCGTCCTATTTTCCTATTAATCCTGTCTTTAAATCCTATCTTAAAAGAAATCCTAACGATTAGAAAAAATTGATATTATTCTAAATATATGTGTACCGCAACGCAGAAACCCGCAGGATCGCTTTCCAGTATATCCTATTTTCTATACATCTGATCGTGACTACCAATATCAATTAACAAGATGATAACTTCTAAATATTCTCCATCTTCCGAAAAACTAAAAATAATTCGACAATCGTAAGCCACAGTACAAGACCATAACCCTTCTAAATTACCACTTAACTTATGGGTTTTTAAAGACAGTGTAAATGGGTCTTCTGCCAGTTTTCTAAGTACATCGAAAATTTTAGGTTTTAACTGGGGATTTTTCTTGATTAGCTTCTTAAACGAACGCTTAAACCCATCACTCCATATTAAATCCATTGTTAATCCTCATTCAAATCAGCAATCAAATCTTCTACGGTTCCCTTTCTGGCCGTTCCAGTAGCGATCGCATCTTTCAATTCCTTAAAATTAGCTAAAATTTCTCTTTCTCTTGCTTTAGCTCTATATTGACACAAAATCTCTAACAATGACTCCTGTTCATCCTCTGATAAATTCTCAAAAGATTTGATCATTTCTTGCAAAGTCATCATTTTACCTCTTAACTCTCGATCAAAACCTGGGATCTCTTATTCTTTGTGTGATCAGTTTAACTTATATAGGAGCGATCAATCTTTGTGTCCTTTGTGTCTTTGTGGTTTGCTCCACTCGCTCGTCACCAGGACTGTATCTTAGAATACATTTTACCCACCAAACCTAAGAGAGCCAAATTTATCTTATTATAAATATATGTGTACCGCAACGCAGAAACCCGCAGGATCGCTTTCTAGTTTGGCTCTTCTAGGTTCTGTGTGATAAGTTTAACTTACATAGGAGCGATCGATCTTTGTGTCCTTTGTGTCTTTGTGGTTCGTTCCACCCCCTCGCTAGGAGGAATGTATCTTAGAATACATTTTACCCACCAAACCTGGGAGAGCCCTAGTTTTTCCCAATTTAGCAAGCAGTAAGTTTTTTTCCAAGCAATCAAGACGGGATAAACGTACAGTAGAGGGAACCCTCAAACCACTATTGGCCCAATCTTTTAATAATATGTCTGTTTCTGTTCGGGGCATTGCTGAGGTTACAGCCGTTACAACCACGTCATCTCCATCAACCCAAAGAATCAACACAGGTCTTTTTTTGATGATGTACCATCAGTAAATAGAATTTTGACTCTTCTCGACTTTGTGTGATAATTTTTGCTTATGGAATCGTGAAATGTTGACGGAGAAAGACTTTTACGACTATTTTGCCGAAGAAACTATCAGTATAGGCTTCGTTTCCACACAGAAACCGGAAGAGCCGAATTTTGGCAACCCAGAACTCACCTCCTTTAATAATCGTCATATAAACCTTCGTCTTCTGGGGCATAACTATTCAGGAATGAAGAATGAAGGCGATCGCTAACCAACGTTTTGGGCTGAATAGTAATCACCCACTTCCCTTTACCAATTCCTTGCACAATAGAACTGGGAAGATTGAGTTGCTCCCCTTCTTCAATTTCTACTTCAAAAGCTAATTTTAATAACTGATTTTTCATAAAGCAAAAGCACCTATAATATTGGAGATGTTAGCACAGAGCGTAGAAGCATCAGCGGTCGCCATCATCGAAAGTGAAAATAACTCGGCTTTGCAATAAAGCATAAGCTAACTATTCCTGATCAGAAGCCCCTATTAACCCTTTCTCTGAAGATATTGTAACATCAATCCCTCACATCCTTAAACCTTTGGGGATCGCATTAGAAACCCTTTTATCTAGTGCGATCGCTTTAGCCTTGTCAACTGCGATCGCTATGTTACCCCAATGGATAGAAAATAGTCTACGAGCTATCAGTTAAAGCTATGAGTGAAGCAGTTGTAACACTTCTCAGTGCGATCGCTGATCGCCTAGTATGGTTTAGCATAGTGTAACCCGTCAAAAACGTTGATGACTAAGGCAAGTATTTTTTAGTATTGCAAAATTTTCTAAATTTTGCGGTCGCGGTTTGATTGTTGATGGTTGATAAGGGGCGTTTTTCAAAACAATTTGCCTTGAAAACTCAATGCTAAAATGAAATTAAGTCAAAAAAAATCTAATGCCTGATTTTCAGACCTTTATCGGTATCCTTACCACCCTATTCGTCTTTTTAACAGGAATAATCCTCAACTATGACTCAATCCAACTCGGCAACGAACAAATTATCATCCCCCAATGGTTCGGACTTCTCTTCGCAGGGATTACTTTCAGCCTTGTTACATTGGATCAAATCCTACGGGGGCTTGTCCGACTTGAAAAAACAGAACGAGAAACTCGCCGAACTCGAATCGAAACTCGATACCGTACTGCAATCATCCGATTCCAACTTAACCCCAACAACTTCCACAGAAACCAACTAGCAGATATTTTAGCCCTACTTGAAGAATACCGAGATAAACTTTAGTGCAATTCTTGAGGGCGATCGCCGATCTTGTCTGAGGTTAGTGCGATCGCTATCTTGTTGTTAATTAAACTTTAAAACTGCGATCGCCTACGCCAACCCATCCTACAATTGGTTGAACTATCAAAACAGATTAGAAAGGCGGTAACTGAAAATGACCAGCGACAATCCCAGGAACGGTAATATCCTCATCTAATTCTTCCCACCGTAGAGCATAGCCATTTACTTCAACCTTAACCGCAGCCAATTGCTCATTCGTTGCTTGTTTCAAAATACGGAAGCGATCGCCAGGAAAACCGATAATACGTCCATCACTGAGTTCAACGTATATCATGCGTTCTTCTGCCCAGGCTCGAATGGCGACAGGCTCAACAGTCATTATAGGATTAATGTTTGTGGAAATCACGATAAGCACTCCTTAAAAGGTCTTGATTTTTATAAACTAGCCTCTCTACTTCTCGTAGCTCATGGGAAGGAATACCACGATTGGAAGCTAAAATGATTATCGGTTCAAGCCAAAATTTACATTCACCATCAGGAGAACGTACATGAATAGGTGGCGGTTCGGAACCTTCATCAGAATAGAAGTGAAACCGAAAATGTCCAATTCTAATGACCGTTGGCATTCAGTGAAATTCGTAATCATTGAGAGTTGCTGGTTCTTTATTCTAGTCGGAAATTGTGGCGATCATTGTCGCACCCCAATCAGACCGATAAGGACTTTCAGAGCGATCGCCAATCCCGTAGGGTGCAATTAACGCACCTTTTTATTTTTATTGACCTATTATATGCGTTCTTTTATCGAAAGCTTCAATTAATAATATCTATTCAAGAGATATTGAAACATCAATCCCTCGCATCCTTAAACTTTTGGCGATCGCATGAGAAACACTTTTATCCAGTGCGATCGCTGGTGGGCATTGTTAAGTTTTCCTGAACGGGTGATTAGAGTAGAACCATCAATATTTATGGTTCGGTTGGCTCTTGGTATGATAAGGATGTCTGTGGAGAAATGGGTGTTATACATTCCAGTCAAATTAAATTTGAAAACTAGCGATCGCTTTTCTGTGGGAACAGAGAATTAGATAAAAAATACTAATATTTTGTCGCCATCAGGTTCTAGCCGCAATTCAATTGAGTATAAAATAATCTCAGAAAAAGCCTCCAGAAAATGTCAAATCAACCATGAAAAAAATTCTTTTGATTTCTAGTCTATCTTTAACAATGATAGTCGGTACTTCCTGGGCAAAACCTAATCTAGTTTTGGCTCAGACTTGTAATTACTTTGCTGGAACTGCTGTGACGGGAAAAAGCATTAACATCGATTTATGTTCGATTGTTCCGGCTAGTTCCCGTAGTGTTGACTTTGTTTATTATTTAGGAAATCAACGACTGGTTAGCCAAGCTAATTGTGATAATGGAACTTGGACGACTTTTCCCGAAAGACAAATTCATCGTCCCCGCTCTCAGGCGACTCAAACAATGCTAGAGGTGGTGTGTAGTTACAGATTCAATAGTTCTCAATCCACATCAAGAATCGCTACAGCAATAGTCTTTTCTCCACCATCAAATGTGAGAACATCCCCCAATGGCAATATCATCTGTTCAGTCAGAGAACGTAGAACCATCAATATTTATGGTTCGGTTGGCTCTTGGTATTATACGAATGTCTGTGGGGAAATGGGTGTTATACACTCCAGTCAAATTAAATTTGCCAACTAGAGATCGCTTTTCTACGGGAACACAGAAACGGGTAGAATCGATCAATGCAGTTGTTTTCTTTCGAGGTGTCGTCATTAATAAGAAAGCTACCCGTTCCTTAGCCGGTATTGCCGGAATTGTCGCCGTTGCCACCTTAATCAGTAAGGTTTTTGGTTTAGTCCGCGAACAGGTAATCGCCGCTGCCTACGGTGTTGGGCCAGTGGTGAACGCCTACGCTTTTGCCTACGTTATCCCCGGTTTTCTGTTAATTCTCCTCGGTGGTATTAACGGCCCCTTTCACAGCGCTTTGGTCAGTGTTTTGGCCAAAAGAGATAAATCGGAGTCCGCACCGATTGTCGAGACTATTACCACCCTAGTCAGTGCGATTTTATTAGCTGTCACCGTCTTTTTAATCGTTTTTGCCAATATTTTTATTGATGTTCTCGCTCCCGGTTTAGATGCCGCCACCCGCAGCATGGCCATTCAACAACTGCAAATTATGGCCCCCATGGCGGTTTTAGCCGGTTTAATCGGTATCGGTTTCGGTACTCTCAACGCGGCGGATCAATACTGGCTACCCAGTCTCAGTCCGCTTTTTTCCAGTGTGGCGGTGATTATCGGGGTGGGTTTGCTGGCTTGGGTACTTGGCGATCGCATTGATGAGCCGCAATATGTGCAACTGGGGGGTTTTGTCCTCGCCGGCGGTACTCTCGTTGGGGCGCTTTGGCAATGGTTAGCACAAGTGGGCGCACAAGTCAAGGCAGGTTTAGGAAAATTAACATTTCGTTGGGATTGGCGGATTCCGGGGGTGTCGGAGGTGTTGCGGGTGATGATTCCGGCGACCTTATCTTCGGGAATGTTGCATATTAACGTTTATACTGACCTCTTTTTCGCTTCTTTTATCGAAAATGCCGCCGCTTCCATGCGTTACGCCAGTTTTATCGTTCTCACGCCCTTGGGCATCATGTCTAACATGATTCTCGTGCCGTTTATGCCGATATTTTCTCGACTGACGGAACCAGAAAATTGGGGAGAATTGAAGCAAAGAATCCGTCAGGGTTTATTATTGACGGCTTTAACCATGTTACCCTTCACCGCTATTTTTATCGCCCTCGCTTTCCCAGTAGTGCGGGTTATCTATCAAAGGGGTGCCTTTAATCTGGCTGCCTCGGAACAGGTGGTTCCCGTATTAATGGCCTACGGTTTCGGGATGTTTTTCTATCTCGGTCGCGATGTTTTAGTACGAGTGTTCTATGCTTTGGGTGATGGCGAAACTCCCTTTAAGGTGAGTATGGTAAATATTTTTCTCAATGGTGCGCTGGATTTCCTCTTGTATAGACCTTTTGGTACTCCGGGGATTGTTTTAGCAACCGTGGGGGTTAATATCCTTTCTATGGGCATTTTTACGGTGATTTTAAATCGTCGTTTAGGAGGTTTACCCTTGGGAGAATGGGGTTTATCCTTATTGGGATTAACGGTAATTACAATGCTTTCTGGTGTTGCTAGTTGGGGTGCTAGTTGGGGTTGGGAAAAGGCTTTCGGTGCTGGTAATATTTTCCTACAATTATTACAGTTAGGTTTGGCCTCGACCGTAGCAGTGGGTTTATTCCTCCTCGGTGCGATGTTATTGAAGTTACCTGAATTAGACCTATTAATCTCGCGAGTTCGTCAGAAGTTCTTGAAAAAATCTTAGGTCTAAGTTCCGGCCTCACCTCATCGTTACATACTATCAGGTTATTTATTTTTAGGAATTGGGGGCAGTTGCGGTGATTTTCGGCGGGAATTAGAACCGGATATTTTCGGGGGTAGGGGTGCAGAATTGCGATTAGATAAACTTTGAAGGCTCTTTTTCATATTAGCAGGTTCCGGCAGTTCTAGAGTTACCCCTTCCCTAGCAGTCATTGTTTCCTCAGGTAGGCATAAATCAAAAACAAAGGCAGAATTATTGGTTAAATCGGCCAATTCTAATTTTACCATCTCTGGAGAGGATTCTCGTGCTAAGAAAGGTTCAATTTCGGTTTTAATTAACTGTTCTAATTGAGCCAGATAATTGATCTTAACAGGAGTAACAATTAAAGTTAACATTTCTTGCCAACCTTGCCCCCCCAATTCAGCCAAAATATCCCCATAACAGCGAATTTTCCAGCTACCTATTCCTAAATCTCGATAGGAAAAAATTTCCAGCCAACCCCCGGCATCCGATCGATAATAATGGGTATATCGTTCGCTACTTTCGGGAGATTCGTAATCGATACGCACTTCAATATGAGCAAAAGGAGAATCCAGACGGGCCAAAAGACGATAGTTTCCCGAGACAATTTCTAGAGAATTATTAGAAATTGTGTGTCCGTGATTTTCCCCTTGTTTTTGCAGTATAAATTCCATAATCTTAGCCTAGGACTGATGTTTGGCCATGACGCTAAAACTTAGGATTTGTGCCGAGAGATTTGCGCTTTTAATTCCCTTGCTTGTGTCAGTAAATCCGCTTGGGTTAGACTAATTTGTTCTTGGGTGGCCATCCATTTCAGTTGTACCGTGCCATTTTCAGCCTCAGCATCCCCCAAAATTATACAGCCCACGGCCTTAGCTCGATCGGCCCGTTTAAATTGTTTTCCGAAAGCGCTGCCACTCAAGTCTAACTCGACGCTAAACCCCAATCCGCGTAATTGTTGCGCTAGTACCACACTGCGGGCCTCAGCTTTTTCTCCTTTGGAGACGAGATAAAAATCAGGAACCAAAAAAGATAAAGATTGCTTTTGTTGTAATAATATAATCAGACGTTCTAAACCGATCGCCCAACCCACTGCTGGTGTGTCTGGACCGCCTAATTGAGCTATTAAACCATCATAACGACCACCACCGCAAACCGTGGCTTGAGCGCCTAAATCATCGGACTGAATTTCAAAGGCCGTATGGGTGTAATAGTCCAATCCGCGCACTAAAGAGGGATTAAGATTATAGATAACTCCCAAATCAGTTAGTAAAGATTGCACCCGTTCAAAATGCTTTTGAGAATCACTACCGAGATGTTCAAGAATACTGGGGGCATTCTCACAGATAATCTTGGTTTTTTCGTCCTTACTATCCAAAATTCGCAGGGGATTTTTTTCTAATCTCTGTTGAGAATCTGCATCTAAATCAGCTTTGTAGGGAGTCAAATAATCTAGCAGGGCCTGACGATAATTTTGCCTATCTTGGGCATTTCCCAGGGAATTAAGGTCTAATTTTAGGTTTTCTAGCCCCACAGCTTTTAATATCTCGCTGGCAAGGGTAATTACTTCCACATCCGCCCTAGGGTCATCAGTTCCCAACAATTCGACCCCAATTTGATGAAACTGTCGCTGCCTACCCGCTTGCGGACGTTCATAACGAAACATCGGCCCCTTATACCAGAGTCTTTGTACTCCTCCAGCGGCCTGTAATTTGTGTTCAATATAGGCGCGAACGACCCCAGCCGTTCCCTCCGGTCGCAAAGTCAGGGAACGTTGACCGCGATCGAGGAAAGTGTACATTTCTTTACCTACCACGTCCGTAGCTTCCCCGATACCCCGTTCAAAAAGTTGTGTCTGTTCAAAAATGGGAGTTCGTATCTCTTGATACAGCGCAGTCCCTAAAATTCTGCTGGCAGTTTCCTCTAACCACTGCCAGTAACCGACCTCTGCCGGTAAAATATCTTTTGTGCCTCGGATTGCCTGGATTTCGCCCATAGTTCTCTGTATTTTTATCCCTATTTGAACAATCTTAAACCGCTTAGAGTCACTAATACCGTCGATCCTTCATGACCGATAACACCTAGAGGTAAAGTTATATCACCGGCAAAATTGGCTATTAGCAATATGCCGATAAATGTGAGGGCGAAGGTGATATTCTGTTTAACGATGCGATTGGCACGACGACCGAGGTTAATCGCGCTGGGAATTTTGGCTAAATTATCGGACATAAGGATAATATCGGCTGTTTCCAAGGCCACATCACTACCAGCTTTTCCCATGGCAATCCCCACATTAGCCATAGCTAAAGCGGGCGCGTCATTAATGCCATCCCCCACCATAGCGACAGTGTGATATTTTTCTTGTAGATTTTTGATCACGGTTAACTTATCTTCGGGCAGTAAATCAGCGTAAACCTCCTCAATACCGAGTTTTTTAGCGACTTTATCGGCACTTTGTTGATTATCACCCGTAATTAAAACGATATGTTCGATACCGATCTTTTTTAGCTGCTCCACCAGATTGACTGCCGATTCCCGCAGGGTATCGGCCACAGCGATCGCCCCGATTATCTGATTCTCTTGTACTACCCAAACTAGGGTTTTACCTTCTTTTTGTAAACGTTCGCGCATAGCTAGGATATTCTGGTCAAGATCAGTAATATGGTCACGAATATAGGCAAAATTGCCCACAGATACCGACTTATCGGCAATTTTTCCCGTTATACCTCGTCCCGATACCGCTTGTACCTGATTAGCACTGAAGAAATTTATACCACGTTCGATCGCTGTGCTGGTAATAGCGGATCCGATGGGATGTTCGGAACAGGATTCTAGGGATGCAGCCACCGCTAAAACCTCATTTTCGCTGACTGCATGGATAGGGATAATTTCCACCACTTGCAACTTACCAAGGGTGAGAGTGCCGGTTTTATCAAAAGCGATCGCTCGTATGCGGCCGATCATCTCCAATCTTGCGCCATTTTTGAATAAAATCCCCTGTTTTGCCCCGTTAGCGATACCCGATAACAAAGCTGGCATAATTGAGGCCATTAAAGCACAGGGAGAAGCCACCACGAGAAAAATTAAGGCCCGATAGATAGTGGTTTCCCAGGTCCAACCCCAGAAAAAAGGCGGTAAAATCCCGAAAATTAAGCCCAAAATCACGATAATTTTCGCATAACCCCGCTCGAAACCTTCGATAAACTGTTGGGAGGGAGGGGATTCATTTTGCGCTTTTTCTACTAAACGAATCACCCTCTCAATTAAGCGACTTTCGGGGGGAGTTTCCACCTTTAAACGTAGCACCCCCGCACCGTTGAGAGTTCCCGCAAAGACTTCTTCACCGATGGTTTTATCCACGGGAAGCGATTCCCCAGTAATTGGCGCTTGATTAATGGGACTGTTTCCCTCCACAATAATGCCATCAATGGGGATTAATTCACCCGGTTTGACTAAAACTGTATCACCGATGTGTAATTGCTTGATAGGAACCTCTTTTTCGCTGTCTCCCGTAATTAATCTAGCAGTATCGGGAGTCATGGCCATGAGAGAACGAATATTGCGATCGGTTTTTGCCAGGGCAATCTGTTCTAATGCGCCACTAATGGCGAAAATTAGGATTAAAATGGCTCCATCGATGATCAGATAGTAATTACTGTCCCAGAGTCCCAAAATCGCCGCCCCCAACGCCGCTACAATCATTAAAAGGTCCACATCCAGTTCTTTTTCCTCGAATAAAGTCGTTAATCCTGCTTGGGTACTCTCGTATCCTCCCACCAGATATGCGATCGCTAGTAGGATAAAAGCTGGGCCGATCAGATTAAGGTGTAGGCAAAACCAACCAAAAAAGACTAAAATAGCGCAAATTCCTGCGGCAACTGCCGAGGAATATTCAGACAACCAAGAGGACGAGATACTCTGAATCATGGAGCGATGGCAATTAATTCTCTCCCCATTCTAGAAAAAATTGGATCGATGCAGAAAACCCCTATGTGGTATTCACCGCACCCAACCTAACCGATGATAATTGGAATTTTGCCGAGGTTTGGATCGATCCGCTGCTATCTCCTCCCTATATCTTGCTTTTACTCGCTGAATCTTCAGGAAACTATCGCGTTTACGATCCCTCTGAGGGTTATCAGGTAGTATTTACCAGTGCGAGTTACGAGGAAGCGGAAAATTGGCTATTAGAGGACGAATTTGAACCGGTAGAGGGACGACTTTCGGCAGTAGAGATATAATTTTCTTATCTTCTTGACGCTTTTCTTCAAAACCCTGATTCTGTATGCTGTTTAGCAAAAATTAGCGATCGCCGCTTAACCAACTTAGACCCTAATCAGTAAAATATAAGCTGGGAGATTATAGCGAGAAGTTATGAAGTTGACTGTAACACTTGACCGTGACGAGGATGGAGTTTGGGTTGTAGAATGCCCCAGTATTCCGGGTTGTGTCAGCCAAGGTCAAACGAGAGCAGAAGCTCTAGAAAATATCAGAGATGCAATTATCGCTTGTCTAGAAGTTCGTGCAGAACGTGGACTACCGCTCACGATTGAATAGCAACCCCGAAAGGGACGACTTTCGGCAGTAGAGATATAATTTTCTTATCTCCTTTCCCCCTTTCTTCGATGCTATCCTTACTAAAAAAGCTCTGGAATTGGCTAAAATCGCTCTTTATTGCCAGTCCAAAGGCAATTAACCCCAAAAAAGTCAAAAATACTCCTCCAGAACCCAGCGATGGGGAATATGAAGGGATATTGATGGGGTTATTCGAGCAGGTGGCGGCGGGAACCACTACCGGCGGGTTACGGGGATGGCTATACAGTCGCCATTGTGACGATAAAAAGCTGGCGCGGTGGTTAGGGGTCAAAAGCGAGGAATGGCTACGGTATCCAGAAGATTATCAAACTTTAGGGCGAGATCTGGCGGCTTTAGGCAAGGTGATGACGGGAAATCTGGGGGAAGTATCCCAACGGATTAGCCTCCAGTTAGGCGACGCGGTGAGGGATGTTTCCGGTGTGGAGGAGGAAAATCTAGGCTCAAAGGAGACGGATTTAACGGAAGTGGTTCAGGATGCCGAATTCTGGTTTGTGCAAGGAAACCAGAAATACATGAATGGGGATTTTATCGGCGCGATCGCATCCTACGATCGAGCTTTAGAAATGAAACCCGATTTACATAAAGCTTGGTACAACCGAGGGGTTGCGTTAGGTAATTTAGGCAGATTTGAACAAGCGATCGCATCCTACGATCGAGCTTTAGAAATTAAACCCGATTACCATGAAGCTTGGAACAACCGAGGGATTGCGTTAAAGAATTTAGGCAGATATGAAGAAGCGATCGCATCCTACGACAAAGCTTTAGAAATTAAACCCGATGACCATCACGCTTGGAACAACCGAGGGGTTGCGTTAGGTAATTTAGGCAGATTTGAACAAGCGATCGCATCCTACGATCGCGCTTTAGAATTTAAACCCGATTTGCATGAAGCTTGGAACAACCGAGGGGTTGCGTTAGGTAATTTAGGCAGATTTGAACAAGCGATCGCATCTCACGATCGAGCTTTAGAATTTAAACCCGATTACCCTGATGCTTGGATCAGCCGAGGGATTGCGTTATATAATCTAGGCAGATTTGCAGAAGCGATCGCATCCTACGATCGAGCTTTAGAATTTAAACCCGATTACCCTGATGCTTGGATCAGCCGAGGGGCTGCGTTAGATAATTTAGGCAGATTTGAAGAAGCGATCGCATCTCACGATCGAGCTTTAGAAATTAAACCCGATAAGCATGAAGCTTGGTACAACCGAGGGATTGCGTTAGATAATTTAGGCAGATATGAAGAAGCGATCGCATCCTACGATCGAGCTTTAGAAATTAAACCCGATGACCATCAAGCTTGGTACGGCCGAGGGTGGGCCGTTTGTTCTCTGAGTAAAAATCGTATTTCTACTCCTAGTCTAGAAGCTCTCATTTATCGTAAACCGATAGTAGCCCTTAATGACCGAGAACCCCATATTTTCGCCCTCCGGGAGGCACTTCCCCACCTCATTCAAGGATCGCCTCCGTGGGGGCAAATTTATCGCTATCTAGGGGAAGCTTATCTGGAACATTCCCAGTATAAAGAGAAAGCTAGTCCCTATTGGCGCGAAGCAATCCGACATTATCAAATCGCTTTACCGATTCTCAGCGAAAAAGACTTCCCGGAAGATCATTTAAAAATTCTGCAAGGATTGATCCGCGCTCATCTTTCCCTACAGGAAATCCCTGAAGCGCGATTCTATCAACAACAGGGGCGCCACCTTTTCACCCGACTACGCGCCCAGAAACGCGATAAACCGGCTTTTGAGGCAAAATTCAGCAGTTTTAGTCACCTAGAAATCGATTTACTGATCGAGGAAAATCATCCCCTAGACGCAATTGAACAGGCAGAATTTTATAAAAATCGTTGTTTGACTTGGATTCTCGATAATTGGCAAGAAAACCCCACCAGTCCCGATTATGCCACTATCCAAAGCCTGACCAGTCCGAATAAGGCGATTATTTACTGGTATCTCAGCGAGGACAATCTCACCACCTTTATTATCACCGCAGAGGCTGATCCCGTCATTGTCGAGCCAGAACAACGCCGTCAACCAGCGCAACAGTTTCGGACTTGGTTAACTGAATGGGATAAACAATACCGCGACTATGCCAGTAAAAAAGAAACGGAGAATAAACAAAATCACCCCTGGAGATTGTCACTTAACAGCCGTTTTGCCCAATTAAAGCGGATTTTACAGATCGATAAAATTCTCGAACCTTTGCCGGTTTCCGTTAATTCCCTGATTCTCATCCCCCACCGGGATCTGCACCGCTTCCCCCTACATACCCTCTTCCCCGAAAAATACACCGCCACCTATCTCCCCTCTGCTCAGGTCGGTTTGCGTCCCCAGTCCGGCGATTTCTCCTATTCTCCCCTCCTCAGCGTCGAAGACCCCAAAACGGAACAAAAACCCATGGATTTCGCCCAACTGGAATCAGCGATTATTAGCCATATCCTGCAACCGAGCCAGAGAATTAGCCCGGAAAAGGCCTCACGGGAAAACGTCCGCAAAGCCCTCGAAAATGCCGATAAAACCTTTCATTTCACTGGTCACGGCTTTTATGACTCTTTTCGTCCCCAGGAGTCTGCGATCGCCCTTAGCGATGGTTTATTAACCGTCCGGGATATCAACAAGCTCAACCTCTCTAGTTACCGTCTCGTCTGTCTGGCTGCCTGTGAAACCGCTCTCACCGGTAAGGATGGCATTACCACCGAATACGTCGGCCTCGTCAGTGCTTTCTTGGCAGCCGGTGCGACTAATGTGGTCAGTACCCTCTGGCCGGTGAAGGAGATTTCTAGCGCTTGGTTTATGATTAACTTTTATCAAAGATTATTAGCGGGTGAATCCCCGGCCCTAGCTTTGAAAAATACACAAAATTGGTTAAAAAATATCACTTGGCAGCAACTAGCTCACTGGATCGAGCAACTTAGACAACTTCCCTCCCTAACAGAAGGAGTCGATCGACTGGAGGCGCGGGCGGCGAATATTTTAAAGGAAGGCAGTACAATAGGGCTAGATCAGCTAACAGAATATAGCGATCCTTACTATTGGGCAGCCTATACCCTGACTGGACAGGACTAACTTATGGAAATCCCCAAAGCAATTATCGATCTTGAAGCGCTGCTAATCGCCCTCGCACAGCAGACTGAACCCTTGCCAGAATATCTACAGCGATCGCTCAAAGAAATTGAACGATTATTAAAGGAAGAACAACCCCAGGCAGCAACACAATTGCGGCAACTTGTCAAGGATTATCCTCCCCTAGAAAAAGCTTATAAAAAAGCGATCGAAGAGTTAGACGCAGCCTATGCTAACCAAGAACGCGCCAAAAGTTTAAGCGTCACTTTTCCCGATAGTTTAGATTTCGGGTTCCTATTTATTAATGATGTTATTCCTAGCCAAGATTGGGTAAAAACTGCCCAAAAATTAATCCGATTCCCCCTTGATCAGGAGGGTGCTGATTCCCCTCGATTTTGGGATAAAGCCGATCGCCTGATGGTGGTAACGGTGGGAGGTGCGGCCCTAGGGGGATCAATTGCGGGAGTTTACGGTGCGGTTATTGGTGCGATATTAGCGGCAGGCTGCGGATGGTATATTACCTTTAGAAAAGCAAAATCAGCATAAATTTTTGATGAAGATTGTTAACTTTGAAAACTTTCTTTTGTTAATCGGAACCGTGCTTATTACCGCAAGCGTGGCACTGGTTCCAAAAAAACAGCAGCGAGGGGGAAACAATAAATCTTATCTAGAAATTCTTTTTGTTTCTGGGTTAAGTTTATCGGCTGTCTTGGCAATGTCTAAGGTGGTCTATAAAGTGTTAACCGATGAAAATTTTCAGAATTGCCTTGGCTCGGATAGTCAAATCCTTCTTTTGTTAGCTGCTGGTGTCGGTATCTATATTTCTATTAACGAGATTCGGAAATTATTTGAAGCGAAGTAATAGAAATGCCAGCTTTATCCATATCCAAAAGTTATACTAAATCCTCTGGAGAAGGTGTAGAATAGGCTCGAAATCTTTTTCCTCTCGGCTACTTAGGGTTTGCGGCAAAAAGTACGGGCGAAGCATTCGGGTAGAAAATCTACGGTTTCACCGATAAGTTATTGCCCGAATGCTTCGCCCCTACAGGACTAAATCCTCTGGAGAAGGTGTAGAATAGGCTCGAAATCTTTTTCCTCTCGGCTACTTAGGGTTTGCGGCAAAAAGTACGGGCGAAGCATTCGGGTAGAAAATCTACGGTTTCACCGATAAGTTATTGCCCGAATGCTTCGCCCCTACAGGACTAAATCCTGTGGAGAAGGTTTTGATCCCCCCTTAATCCCCCCTTAATAAGGGGGTGCTGATGGTTTTTAACACCTACCTACTTAGGGTCTGCTGAATAATGGTACGCCAATTCAAAAACGCCAAATAATCTTATACTACTCCTAATCACTTCTCATCCCTTGACAATGACCTTAAAAACTGATCACGGTAAAAGCCATCCCGTCGGGGCAACTGTCTTGGCCGATGGTGTCAACTTCTCACTATTTTCTAAGTATGCCACTGCCATAGAATTATTATTATTTGATGATGCCAATTCCCCGCAACCTAGTCAAATTATTCGTCTCAATCCCCAAGAAAATCGCACCTTTTTCTATTGGCATATTTTCGTTCGCGGGATTGGAGCCAGTCAAGTGTATGCTTATCGAGTCTATGGTCCAGATAATCCGGCCCAGGGTCATCGCTTCGATCCTGATAAAGTAGTTCTCGATCCCTATGCGAAAGCGATTGTCGGTGCGGAAATTTATGATCGACAAGCTGCCAGCGAAAAAGGCGATAATTGTCATCGAGCTTTGCGGGGTCTGGTAGTGGATACGGGGCGCTACGATTGGGAAGATGACAAACCGCTACGCACTCCCTACTCTGCCAGTTTTATCTACGAAATGCACGTCGGTGGCTTTACTCGTAACCCGAATTCCGGCGTTAGCGAGGAAAAAAGGGGTACTTTTGCGGGATTAATCGAAAAAATACCCTATTTGAAAACCCTAGGCATTACTGCCGTGGAATTGTTACCGATTCATTACTTTGATCCCGCTTCGGCCATGTCGGGGTTAACTAACTATTGGGGTTATAGCACGATTAGCTTTTTTGCGCCCCATGCCGGTTACAGTAGCGATCGCTCACCGTTCGGTCCTTTGAATGAATTTCGAGATCTGGTGAAAGCTTTACACAAAGCGGGGATCGAAGTGATTCTCGATGTGGTTTTCAATCATACCGCCGAGGGGGACGAAATCGGGCCGACTCTTTCCTTTAAAGGTATCGATAATCGCACCTACTACATCCTCGATGGGGAAGATAAAAGCATCTATAGCAACTATACCGGCTGTGGTAATACCCTCAAGGGCAGTCATCCGATTGTGGGCAAAATGATTCTCGATTGTTTGCGCTATTGGGTGTCGGAAATGCACGTGGATGGTTTTCGCTTTGACCTAGCGGCCGTATTATCGCGCAATGTGGACGGGGAACCGATCCTACAAAAAGGTTATAACATGATCTGGGCGATCGAATCGGATCCAGTCTTAGCCGGGACAAAATTAATCGCCGAAGCCTGGGATGCGGCAGGATTGTATAGTGTCGGTCAATTTGTTGAATTTGCCGATTGGTTTTCCGAGTGGAATGGGCCTTTTCGCGATGATGTACGCGCTTTTGTCCGGGGAGATACCAGCATAGTCACGAAATTAGCGGCGCGGATTTTAGGAAGCCCCGACATATACCACAGACCTGACACCGATGTCAATAGAAGTATAAATTTTGTTACCTGTCACGATGGCTTTACCCTTAACGATCTAGTGTCCTACAACGAGAAACACAATGAGGCTAACGGCGAGGAGAATCGGGACGGTTGCAACGATAATTTTAGCTGGAATTGTGGGGTAGAAGGGGAAACCAATAACGAGGCGATTAAAACCCTGCGACTGCAACAAATAAAAAATCTCTTAACGATCCTGTTCATTTCCCAAGGAACACCTATGCTGTTGATGGGGGACGAAGTGCGACGCACCCAAAAGGGCAACAATAACGCCTATTGTCAGGATAACCAGTTAAGTTGGTTCGATTGGAGTGCGGTAGAGCAAGAGTTCGATCTTTGGTGTTTCGTAAGGAGACTGATCGATTTTAATAAAAAACTAGCTCTTTTCCGTCAAGAAAAATTGCTAGAAGTCACCTATACCAGTCTTGAACCCCATCTCAGTTGGCATGGCGTACAGTTGAGTAAACCCGATTGGTCGGAAGATTCTCGCAGTTTAGCTTTTTCCCTGCGTCATCCCAAGGCAAACGAGTATTTACACATTATGCTCAACGCTTACTGGAAACCTCTCAACTTCCAGTTACCACCCTTGGGACAAGGGGAAAAATGGCATCGCGTCATCGATACTGCTGGGCAATTGTCCGAGGCAGCCTGTGATTTAGATGCCGCCGTCGCTATTGAATCGGAAAATTATCGGGTGCAGGCGCGTTCGGCGGTAGTTTTAATCGTTAAACCAGTATAACAAGAGGAGAGATATTGCCCGATCGAGCGATCTTGAATGCTTTAACTAATGAACAATGGCATCAATTCAATCGTCAAGTGAAAAAACGTTATTTATTTGCGGAGCAATAGCTGAAATGATGCGGCTTTCATTAGCGAAACGGGTATCGATTCTCTCTTTGTGTTTAATTGGGTTTTCGCTGCCTTGGACCGCGTTCAGCGTTTCACCAGTACAGGCGAACCTAGAACCGAATGCGATCGCTCTTGGTGATCCCGTTCAGGAAGAAAAGCAAGCTCGGCAGTTAGTAGAATGGTTGGGAGCTAAACAATACGACAAGGTGATTGCAGCTTTGTCACCCCAACTAAAACCCCTCTGGACTGCCGAAAAACTACAAAAGGTCTGGGAAAGCCAAGTCACGGACCATACTGGACCGTTTAAGCGTATTGTCAAAACCAAGGTACTCGATGCTATCAATGCCAATCTGGTGATTGTCACCGTTGAATTTGAGAAAGTTACCGACGATGTGATAGTTACCTTTAACCGGTCTGGTCAGATAGTTGCCGCCGATTTTCCCGAATTTCGCAGTATTTCTGAGATTGGCACCGCTTTTGTCACGGCCTTGGCCAATAAAGACTACGGCCTGGCCCGAGGTTTTTTACACCCTTTCCTGAAAGCTGAGGTTTTCCCCACCAGAGTACAAGGCGCTTGGGAGAATTTACTCAAGCGTACCGGCCCCGTGCGTCGGATCGTGGGAACTCAGGTCAGAAAAGGTTCGGGTGCGGACGGTGTGGATCTGGTGTTGGTGACGATTCAATTTGAAAAACTGACGGATACCTTAATCCTCGTTTTTGATGATCAAAAGCAGATTGTCAACGTGGATTTCCCTTTAGGCAATTAGTAATCAGCCGAAATTACCGCGTAAATTGAGTTGGAGACGATAAGTTATGTTAGATAAAATTGAAGTTCCCATCGAAGCGATCGCAGCTAGGGAGATTTTAGATTCCCGCGGCCGTCCCACGATCGAAGCGGAAGTGCTATTAGAATCGGGGGCACTCGGTTTGGCCCAGGTTCCCAGTGGCGCTTCTACGGGTAGTTTTGAGGCCCACGAATTACGCGATGATGATCCCCAGCGTTACGGTGGTAAGGGTGTCCTGAAAGCAGTTCGCAATGTCCACGAAAAAATTGTCCCGGTTTTGCAGGGGATGAATGCTTTCGACCAAGCTAGTATCGATTTAGCTATGATCGATCGCGATGGCACGGCCAATAAACGAGAATTAGGGGCTAATGCTATCCTAGCCGTCTCTCTGGCTACGGCCAAAGCGGCGGCGGCGGATCTGGGCTTGCCTCTCTATCGTTATCTCGCAGGTCCGATGGCCAATGTGCTACCCGTCCCGATGATGAACGTGATCAATGGTGGTTCTCACGCTGATAATAACGTCGATTTTCAGGAGTTTATGATCTTCCCCATCGGGGCCGATTCTTTTAAGGAGGGTTTGCGTTGGGGAGCGGAAGTATTCGCCGCTTTGGGTAAGGCCTTGCACGAACGCAAATTACTGACCGGTGTGGGCGATGAGGGCGGTTATGCTCCTAATTTGGCTTCAAATCAGGAAGCTTTAGATATTTTGATTGAATCGATCGAACGTGCTGGTTATAAACCGGGGTCGCAGGTGGCTTTGGCTATGGATGTGGCCGCCAGTGAGTTCTATAAGGATGGTCAATACATCTACGATGGTTCGGCCCATTCTCCCGCCGAAATGGTGGACTTTTTGGCGAGTTTAGTCGATCGCTATCCGATTATTTCTATTGAAGACGGTTTACACGAGGAGGATTGGGATAACTGGAAATTATTGACCGATAAACTGGGGTCGCGGATTCAGTTGGTGGGCGATGATTTGATGGTGACTAATCCCATCCGTCTGCAAAAAGCGATCGATCTGGGTATTGCTAACTCGATCCTGATTAAACTCAATCAGATCGGTTCTTTGACGGAAACCCTACAAACGATCGCCCTGGCCACCCGTCACGGTTATCGTTCTGTAATTAGTCATCGCTCTGGAGAAACGGAAGACACCACGATCGCAGATCTGGCGGTGGCTACTAATGCCGGACAGATTAAAACCGGTTCTCTCAGTCGCAGTGAACGGGTGGCTAAGTATAATCGCTTATTACGCATCGAAGAAGAATTGGGCGATCGGGCGGTGTACGCGCCGAAAGTCGGTTTGGGTCCAAAATTCTTGGCCTAAAATTTGCAAAAAGTCTTGCAGTGATCGAAAAAGGGTGTTACACTAAAGATACTGATAACTGATAACTGGTCACTGACTATTGTGGTACTTCGCTGAAACCTTTTTCGGCGAAGTATTTATTTGTGGCCTTTTTTTGTACCAAGGTATGATTTTTGGATCAAAGGTGTTATAGTAAAGGTACTGATAACTGATAACTGGTCACTGACTATTGTGGTACTTCGCTGAAACCTTTTTCGGCGAAGTATTTATTTAACCACAGTTCGGGTTAAACAGAGGGGGATAAAGCCCATTCCATGGTCAAGCTGAACTTATCGGGCGTTGTCGCCGTCAGCGCTAGGGAGTTTTTGGGGAAGGGAAAGCATCCCGTCAGATTGCGACCTCCATTGATTTTTGTAAATAATAATTTCAAGGCACTCGCTACTAGCATAGGATGGAAACGTCAGATTTCTAGGATGGGGATGATGAAAGACAGTTCTATATTTCGACGTTTCCCACAGGTGTTCGCGGGTTTATCGGTGCTATCGATCGCTCTCGTCTTGAGTTCGTGGATAGCTGCGCGCTCGTTCTTGGCGGTGAAACGGGCGAGCGATGTTTTTGTCGTCACTGGTTCGGCCAAAAGGGCGATTACATCCGATTATCTTCTCTGGCGTTTATCGGTTTCTAGTCAACAACCTACCGCCCAGGATGCCTACCGCGATCTGATCCGGCAAACCGAGCGGATACGAGCTTATCTCAAAGAAAAACAAGTTCCCGAGGACGCAATCACCACTAACGCGATCGAGACGATGGCGATTCCCGAAGTAACAGCTAACGGCCAGGAAACCGGGCAAATTCTCGCCTATCGTCTCACCCAACGCTTCGAGATCCGAGCGAGCGATGTGGCCCGTTACACGGAACTTTCTAGGCAGGTAACGGAATTGATCGAGGAGGGAATTAACCTCGTCTCTGAACCTCCCCAATATCTTTACACCCAACTAGATAAGCTGCGGGTGGAAATGGTGGCTGCGGCGACCAAAGATGCGAGAGCGCGGGCTGAGGCGATCGCTAGTAGTACCGGCAGTCGGGTGGGAAGGGTGCGCGATGCGAAAACGGGAGTTTTTCAGATCACCTCGCGCAATTCCACTGACGTGAGCGATTCGGGAATTTACGACACTTCCTCGATCGACAAGGATATTACCGCAGTGGTTTCGGTAACGTTCGGGATCGAGTGAATTAAAGTCTTTACCTAGGGTCTGCTGAAAAAGTTTTTCGTGGGGGCAGGGTGTGGGG
>NZ_JADEVX010000303.1:0-3301 GCF_015207925.1 Microcystis sp. LEGE 00066
CTACTGTACTTTTAGCTTGGGCGGCAATTATATCTGAGGGGTGAAAATAGGGGGAATTCCAAAAGTCGTAGGTGGCACTCGCTGCGGCTAGATTTCCCGAAGCTTGTGGCACACTTGTACTAGGTTGACTGGCCAAGTTTTCTACGATACTGATTAACCTTTTCTTTCTTCTGGTGTCCCCTAGGTCTGCATATTGTAATTCTTGGGCTGCCCATTTCTCCATTTTTTTGCTTACCTCCACCTTAATTCCTTCTTTCAAAACTATACCTATCAATCGTTTCCCCTTTTTTTAAGTTTCTTCTCTTTTTGTTAAGAAAGATCTGACTAATGGATAGCTAAGTGGGAAGGTAAGGCGATCCGTGTGATACTCTGAAGGGGTTTTGAGCTTGACTCAACCTTCTAAGATACATATAATGTATGTATGACATTTGAATATGATCCCAGAAAAGCAAAAACCAACTGGCAAAAGCACGGTGTTTCCTTTGCAGAAAGAAGCTGAAATGGTGTTTTTTGATCCCCTCGCTATTCATGATCTTGATCCCGGTTGTATAACAGAAGAACGTTTTATTGCAGTGGGGATGGGAAACATGGGATCACTATTAGTGGTTATTTATACTTTGCGGGGTGAAGTCATTCGCTTGATTTCCGCTCGTCGTGCTACAAAACAAGAGAGAAAAACTTATGAGGCTCTTCGGTTTGTGTTATGCAATGAACGGGGGTTATAAGGGATGGAACCCCTATATAGAAAGGCATTTAGCGATTTTTGTCAATTATTTTCGATCTAGAGCGAACTAATCAATTAAATACCTTGCCAGATAAGGATTTAGTCGATTTATGCCCCCCTATCGAACCATACCAAGTAACGAAGAGCCACTTATGAGAAAGGAATATGATTTTTCTAAAGGAAAACGAGGGGCGCTCATTTCCTCTCAGGGGAAAACACGCATTACCATTTATCTAGATGATGAGATTCTAGCTTATTTTCGAGAACAGGCTGAAACCGCAGGAATGGGTTATCAAACCCTAATTAATGGGGCTTTAAAACAATATATCCAATCTCCTTCTGAGCGATCGCTCACTCAGTCCGATTTACGTCGTATTCTTCGGGAAGAATTATCAGCCCTCCAATAATGTTGCTTGTGATAGTTAAAAGTTAGGCGATCGCTGTCTGTTTTCAAGAATTGCGATCGCTTTTTTGCTGCCTTCTTTTCATCCCCTAAAACCGCTACAAGTCAGATTTTAAAAGGGTTTTGATGATTTTAGCCGACAGATTAATTCATTAGTTCTACTTTCAGGGATGAGGGAGTGATACCATAAAGTGACCCTTTAAATCTAATACAAATCTAATATAAATCTAATATAAATCTAATATTCTGCTCAAAAAAACCTATTAGAAAAGTATTAACTTTAGAGATTGCCATTACCCCAAATAAAACTTATTCTGGTATCAAAGGTGATTAAGCAAATCACTTTTAACCCAAAAGACAAGACATTTTGCTTAAGGCATTATGGCTAAATCGAAAATTTCACGAATAGATTTTTGAGAATGTCTTAAGAGTTTAGAGAAAACAAATCATTAAGGTATTTTTTTCTCGAAAGTTTCATTTTAAGTTCACATTATTTCTTTGGAGTTGCTCAAATGACTTACTACGTTGATTTTAACAATCAAACAGATCGCACTTGGACTATGGTAGTCTATCAAACTCTCCCTGATTCAGTAGGATTAGATAGTGTTGCGTGGAAAAAAACGACAGTCCCGCAAAAAGGTGAATCTGGGGTTGATTGGGAGATTGAATATCTTGTTGCTCTTGCTAATTACAAACAAACTGGAGGGATAGGTGTTTATAAAGCCTCCCAAAAGTTTAATAATATCCAATTGGGAACTAAGTGGAAGGTTGTTTTTAAGGATGGTGTTCAGCAGCTAGAACCCGATGGACAAGCACAACGACCAGAGTTAATTGTAATTGGGAATGACTCAAAAAGTCTAGCTGATGTTGGTGTAGGGATGTCAAACAATTCAGCTGTTTACCAGCGAGATGTTTTAAGTAGTAGTAGTGCTCAGTTTAAGGTGACTCCTACCTATTATGTAGGTTTATTTAATAACTTGGAACTGGGAACCGTGATAAGTAGTAATGTAGTCGTCGGTCCAATGGAAGTCAAATTCCCATCAGGTCAAAATAAAGCTCTTTTGACGGCTACACTTGATGGTCAAGCGATTAAGCTAGACCTTAGTTATCAGAGTGCTTTGGTTGCTAACTATGAGCAAGTTCAAAAACTATCCCGCTCCATTCGTTCTGAGTTCTTTGATGTCCCAGTTGAGCAACAGCCTGAATTTGGTACTGACTACACTTTTGCTGCTACGTTGGTTTTTGGCACTCTGGCAGTAGCAACATGGGCGTATGGAAACAAATCTTTAATTGCTCAGGCTGCTAATGTTGTAATTGACAATTTTTCTAGCTTTGATCAGACCGCACGAACATTTAAAATTGTCGGTCAATCAGCGTTAGCTTGTGCTACTGCAATGGAAGCAATTCTTAAAGCAATTAAGGACAATGCACCACCATCATTATTAAAAGAAGGTGAGTCCAGTGTTGATGTCTCTTACAAAAATTTAGCCTGTCAGAAATAAGATTACATAGCATTTCCCAAGCTCGTGAGATATATTTTTTCCCCTATCTTTCAAGCTTGGGAAAGGGAAATAACAGTTAATGCCCATTCTAAGTGTTAGAAAAAAGGAGAAATTATGCTAAACGGAGTTCCTATTGGTACAGTATGCCCATTTGCTGGTCAAATCCATCCCATAACAGGTGATATAAACAATATTTGGACTTCATCTGGTTGCTCAAGTCAGAATGCACAGGCTGAGAGCTTGAATGCCAATATTCCTATCACCTATCCTGAAGCATACGGTTGGATGTTGTGCGATGGTCGTTATCTTGAAATAGATGCTTACCCTGAGCTATTTGCAGTAATTGGAACACTTTATGGAAAACAAGGGGATAATAAATTTAGACTTCCAGACTATCGTGGATTATTCATGAGAGGGGTTGATGCTGGTTCTGGACTAGATCCAGATGCTGCTGAACGAATTGGACCAGAGGGAATGGGTAAAAGTAGCGGGATCGGTTCACTTCAGTGTGATGCTCTCCAGCAACACCAGCACGACTATAATGCCAGCAATTCTCATTTTGAAATAAATAGAGCATTAACCCCGATTTTGGCATGGGCATATAGTACAAAGTAACTATTTTTGAGGAGAGGCGATCACCCAAAAAAACAGTTGGCTGGACAAATTAAGTAT
>NZ_JADEVX010000065.1:0-22376 GCF_015207925.1 Microcystis sp. LEGE 00066
CTTTCCCACTCCCCCACTTCCCCACCTCCTTCGGGCCAGAAAAGGGGTAAGATAATAAGTTTAGTGATAAGATGACCGAATTGTAAGCGGGGACTTGATATGGCAGAAACCCTATTATTTAATGCTTTGCGACAGGCGATCGATGAGGAAATGGGCCGCGACCAGACAGTATTTGTTTTGGGTGAAGATGTGGGTCATTACGGTGGTTCCTACAAAGTTACCAAAGATCTCTACAAAAAATATGGCGATTTAAGGGTTTTAGATACTCCCATCGCTGAAAATAGTTTTACGGGCATGGCAGTGGGGGCAGCCATGACGGGATTGCGTCCGATTATTGAAGGCATGAATATGGGTTTTCTTCTGCTTGCCTTTAACCAAATTGCCAACAATGCCGGGATGTTACGTTATACTTCCGGCGGTAATTTTAAAATCCCCATGGTTATCCGCGGTCCGGGGGGTGTGGGGAGACAATTAGGTGCGGAACATTCCCAACGTTTAGAGGCCTATTTTCACGCGGTACCCGGTCTAAAAATTGTCGCTTGTTCCACTCCCTACAATGCCAAAGGTTTATTAAAATCGGCGATTAGAGATAATAACCCCGTGCTTTTCTTTGAACACGTTCTTCTCTATAATCTCAAGGAAAATTTACCTGATAGCGAGTATCTTTTACCCCTCGATAAGGCGGAAATCGTTCGCAAGGGAGAAGATATAACTATTCTCACCTATTCGCGTATGCGTCATCACTGTTTACAGGCATTAAAACAGTTAGAAAAAGATGGCTATGATCCAGAAATTATCGATTTAATTTCCCTGAAACCCTTTGATATGGAGACGATCGCTGCTTCGATTCGCAAGACTCATAGGGTGATTATTGTGGAAGAATGTATGAAAACGGCGGGAATTGCTTCCGAGTTAATTGCTTTAATTAATGAGCAGTTATTCGATGAATTGGATGCCCCCGTGTTAAGATTATCTTCCCAAGATATCCCCACGCCTTATAACGGTAATCTAGAAAGATTGACGATTATTCAACCTAATCAAATTGTCGAAGCTGTCCAAAAAATGGTCGGCGATCGCATTTAACAAATTCTCCTTTTGATACTGAAGTTATGCAGAGACAAAATTGGTTATTGTTACTGATCATCGGCCTAGTTGTTGCCTCGATCTTTATCCTGATTAAGTTGCCCCTACAATTAGGTTTGGACTTGCGCGGTGGTAGTCAATTAACCATTCAGGTTAAACCCACTGAAACCGTGACAACCATTCAACCTAATGATTTAAAAGCCGTACAAAATGTGATTGAAAATCGCGTTAATGCCCTCGGTGTTTCTGAATCATTAGTGCAGACTGTGGACAGTAAAAATCAGGTAATCGTGCAACTACCCGGGGTCACAGATCCCAAAGAAGCTGAGAGAAACTTAAATGTTCAGGCCCAATTAGAATTTCGTCAGCAAAAACAAGGTACAGAAGGAGAATTTCGGGCTGAATATTCAATTTTTCAACAAAAAAAAGCGGAATTAGCCGCCCTTAAAGCCCAGAATAAACCCGAAAATGCCGCTAAAATTGCCGAACTAGAACAATCTCTCCAGAAATCTAAAGAGGCAATTTTAAATTTATTTGAGTCGGTGGACTTAACTGGAAAAAATCTGCAAAATGCCACTATTAGTTCCACCCAAGGCACTAACTGGGAAGTGGCCATTACTTTCGACTCGGAAGGGGGCAGTAAATTCGCCGAACTGACTAAAGCGATCGCTGGTACTGGTCGCAGTATTGGGATTTTCCTCGATAATGAATTAATTAGCGCCCCTGTGGTTGATGTGCAGTTTGCCCAAACGGGAATTACAGGGGGCCGGGCCGTGATTACTGGTAATTTTACCGCCGAAACTGCCAACGATCTAGCGATTCAATTGCGCGGTGGTTCCCTACCTTTTCCCGTCAAAGTGGAAGAAATTCGCACTGTCGGGGCAACTTTAGGCCAGGATAGCATCCGTCGTAGTATCTACGCCGGTTTAGTGGGTTTACTGTTAGTTTTAATCTTCATGGCGGTTTATTACCGTTTACCCGGGATTATTGCCGATGTTTCCCTGATTATCTATACTATTCTCTCTCTGGGGGCTTTTGCCCTAGTGGGAGTCACGATGACGTTACCCGGTATTGCCGGATTTATCCTCAGTATCGGCATGGCAGTTGATGCAAATGTACTGATTTTTGAGCGTACCAGGGAGGAATTAAGGGCCGGAAAATCCCTATTTCGGGCGGTGGAGTCGGGATTTTACCGGGCTTTTTCCAGTATTCTTGATAGTAATGTCACTACTTTAATCGCCTGTGCTGCCCTATTTTGGTTGGGTTCGGGATTAGTCAAGGGTTTTGCTTTAACTTTAGCCATTGGGGTAGCTGTGAGTATGTTTACCGCTTTAACCTGTAGTCGTACTCTCCTGTTAATCACTGTGTTAAGCGTCCCTAGCATTCGCCAAAAACCCCAACTTTTCTGCCCTAATTTACCGGCAAACCAATAATTCAGTTATCAGTTATCAGTTATCAGTTATCAGTTACCAGTTACCAGTTACCAGTTATCAGTAGGGTGGGTTAGGCGACGATAAGTTATGCTGTTGACCAATAATTTCTGATTCGCCGTAACCCACCGATTACCATAACCCACTCCCCAAATCCCTTTTTTCCTTTTTCCTTTTTTCCTTTTTCCTTTAAAAATATGGCATTTAACGTTACAAAACAGCGTAATTTTTGGTGGACAGTCTCGGCCCTGCTGACGATTGGTAGTATTTTGGCCATGGTAATTTCTTGGTTCACTATTCAAGCGCCTTTGCGACCGAGTTTAGATTTTGTTGGTGGCACGAGAATTCAGATAGAATTAGCTTGTGCCAAAAAGAATACCTGTGAGAAACCTTTAACTACTGCCGAAGTGCAAGGGATTTTAGACGAGGAGGGATTGGGTAACAGTAGTGTGCAGGTGTTGGATAAATATACTTTATCGGTGCGGACGAAAACCCTGGCAGAAGAACAGAGAACAAAATTACTCGACACCTTAAACCAGAAAATCGGAGCCTTTGACCCCGAAACCAGTCAAATCGATACAGTTGGTCCCACCATCGGTCAAGAATTATTTAGGTCGGGATTTTTAGCTTTATTAGTTTCCTTTTTTGGCATTGCTGTCTATCTAAGCTTCCGTTTTCAACGGGATTACGCTTTTTTTGCCATTGTCGCCCTGCTGCACGACGTTTTGATCACTTTAGGGGTCTTTGCGGTTTTAGGCTTAATTGCGGGGGTAGAAGTGGATAGTTTATTTTTAGTTTCCCTCTTGACAATTGTGGGCTTTTCTGTTAATGACACAGTGGTAATTTATGATCGCGTGCGGGAAAATTTTGCTAATACCCCCGAATTATCCGTGGATGAAATTGTCGATAATGCGGTGAGTCAAACCCTAACTCGTTCGATTAATACCACCCTGACTACTTTATTGCCTCTGGTGGCGATTTTTCTCTTTGGTGGCACCACCTTAAAATATTTCGCCCTAGCTTTAATTATTGGCTTCGTAGCCGGGGCCTATTCGAGTATTTTTATCGCTAGTACCCTACTAGCTTGGTGGCGCGGTCGTTCCCATCGAACTAAGATAGTACAAGCTTAAAAATAGCTTTTAGTTGTCACGTCAAATTACTTCAAGAGATTTGATTGCGAACGCCACTAAAAGCGGCATAGGCGATCGCTATAGCATCTACAGCATCATTAATAGGCATTTTTGTCAATCCGAATAAATACTTAATTTGTTCGGCCACCTCCGCTTTAGTAGCCCTACCATGGCCGAGATGACATTTCCAACTAGCTTGATGGAGGAAAATCGGTTCAATTCCTCCATCGCGACAGCTAACCAGATTGATAATTCCCAATGCTTGCAGGACTCCACCGGCTGCCTTGATTTGCCGGTTAAAAAAGGGCATTTCTACGGCAATTTCCCCCGGTTTATATTCTGCGATTAACTCCTTTAAATCCCGTTCAATTTCGATCAAACGCTGGGCAGTAGAAAGATTTTTAGAAGTTTCGATCGTGCCGTAATCGACTAAGATCGGCACTAACTCACTATTATCCCGGAGAATAGCCCAACCGACAATCGCTAATCCGGGGTCGATACCCAACCAAGTAGTCATAGATTAAGCCAAAAAATCTTGGACGATTTGGAGGATTCTTTGGGATGCTTGTCCATCTCCAAAAGGATTAATGGCATTAGCCATACGATCATAGGCGATTTTATCCCTTAATAATTCTCCCGCTGCGGCTAAAATTTGCTCCGGATTAGTCCCAATTAATTTCGCTGTTCCCGCTTGCACTGCTTCCGGTCTTTCTGTGGTTTCTCGCAATACTAAAACCGGTTTTCCTAAACTCGGTGCTTCTTCTTGAATGCCTCCAGAATCAGTTAATAATAAATAACAGCGTTGAATCGCCCCCACTAACTCGGCATAATCGAGAGGTTCAGTTAAAAATACCCTGGGATGATTGCCCAAAGCGGACTTTATTGGTTCTCGGACGGTGGGATTGCGATGGAGGGGTAATAATAGGGCTGTATCGGCATATTTTTCTAACAACAAAGTCAATCCTTTGATAATATCCTGTAAGGGTTCGCCCCAATTTTCCCGGCGATGAACCGTGGCTAATAAAACCCGATAATCTGACCAATTTAAGCCCGCAATTTGACATTCTGGGGCGGTTTTAGCTACGGTTAATAAAGCATCAATAACCGTGTTGCCAGTGTGGTGAATACTTCCTGTCACTCCAGATTTTTGCAAATTTTCTACGGCTAAAGTAGTGGGAGCAAAATGTAGGGTCGTCAGTTGAGAAATTAGGCGGCGATTAGCTTCTTCGGGATAGGGGTTATAGATATCATTAGTTCTTAATCCTGCTTCCACATGAGCGATAGGAATTTGTTGATAAAAAGCCGCTAAAGCAGCAGCAAAAGCGGTAGTAGTATCACCTTGCACAATAATTAAATCTGGTTTTATGCGCTCAAAGACCGTTTCTAAACCGCGTAAACTGCGGCAAGTAATATCGGTTAAAGTTTGACGGGTTTGCATAATATCGAGATTTTCATCTGCTTTTAAAGCAAATAATTCCATCACCTGCGCTACCATTTCTTTATGCTGTCCCGTCAGAATTACATGGGTTTGAAACTGTTCCGATTCTTGAAAAGCACGAATAACAGGAGCTAATTTAATCGCTTCGGGACGAGTTCCAAGAGTAATACCAATTGATTTCAACATATTATTATCAGTTATCAGTTATCAGTTATCAGTTATCAGTTATCAGTTATCAGATGTGAGTTTTCATTTCACTGATTACTGTTCACTGCAAATAGCTTGAATTGTGCTGTTTTGTCATTTTTCACTCGTGGGGGGTTGTTGAACGATAAATTGGGGATAGAGTTGCATTTGCTTAGGATTTAAAGAAGGTCGAGAGATGGTCAAAACTTTTTGTTTAGCTAACTCTTGAGTCATGGTATCTAAAGTTTGAGCGATACGCAAATTATATTCTAACTGTTCCCCAGAAGAAAGCAGATTACTTAAGCCATCAATTAAACGTCTTAAATTCTCGCGAAATTGGGGATCACCGATTAAATCATCAATATCGGAGGTGATTTTTTGAGTATTTTCAAAAGTCACCCTAGCGGATTCGAGAGTTTTTTGCAGCACGACAATTGTAGCAGGATCGTTAATAGTTTTAGTAATTTCTCGTAAATTATTCGATGTTTCTACTGCATTATTCAAAATAGTCTCGACATTTTGCATGACTTGTTTAGTATCAATTTCATCTAAACCAGCATTCAACCTCATGGCGGTATTATTGAGATTATTAGCGAGACTGCCAATACCTAAACTAGCTTGATTAATATTATCGAGAGTATTAACAATTTGTCCACGATTTTCGCTGAGAACAGCATTAAGATTAGCGACTAATTGGGAAGATTGTTGAAAAGTTCTGCTGATTTGACTGCGATTTTCCTGAACGGTATTATCTAAAGTATTGACAAAACGGGAGGCATTATTAGCCGTATTAGTCACCGAGCGACTGGTGGTAGCTAATTCCAAAGATAGACGAGAGATTTCTCTTTGGGCATTACGGATAGTCTGGGAGGTATCATCGGATAAACGGGCGATTTTTTGAGCTGCTATAGCGGTATTTTTGGTGACATCATTGAGATTACCCACAAATTCAGGACTGGTAAAAGTATCCACTAAACGACCAACACTAGACATTAATTGTGTTCCTGTTTTCCCCTGTAAACGGCTATTATTACAGAGAATTAACTGTTGATCACAGTCGGGACTAAGAGGGTCGAGATTTTTGGCCTCAGCACTTAAAGAAACTAAGGGAGTGATATCGATGGCTGCCTCCCCAATTAATCCGGAAAGATTGGTAGTAACAGTTACCTTCCTAGGCATAACTAAAGTAGCAGAAGCGATTTCGGCAATAACTTCCACTTGATTACTTCCTGGGATAAAACTCGTAATTCTTCCCACTCTCACCCCGCGAAAACGTACCGGCGCCCCGACTTGTAACCCTTCCACATCGGCAAACTCGAAGATTAATTGATAGGTTCTTTGACCAAATCCTCCCCCGCGAACCCAGATAGCGAGCACCCCAAAGACCAATAATCCGCCTAGGGCAAACAAACCTAGTCTTCCTTCCCGTAAAGCTCGCGAACTCTGCATGATTTTTCTCTCATTCTCGATAGTTCTTAATTTAGCTTAATCTAGCTTAAACGATTGTCCTAATCGGTCCCTCAATGCTGGCGCTAAAAAATTGCCGAATCATGGGATGATCGGTACGATCGATATCTGCCACCACTCCCTGCCATTGCACTTTTCCCTGATAGAGAAATACTACTCGATCGGCGGTGCGTCGGATGGTACTTTGTTGGTGAGAAACCATCACATAGGTGTTCGCAGACCCTGATTTTTCATGGAGAGTCCGCACTAGATCCTCGATAATTGTAGAAGCTATTGGGTCTAATCCGGCGGTAGGTTCATCATACAGCAGTAATTCTGGATTATCGGCCGGATTATCGGGATTAGTGATAATAGCGCGGGCAAAAGCCACCCGTTTACGCATTCCCCCCGATAGTTCCGAAGGATAAAGGTCACTAATTCCCTGTAAACCGACCATTTCCAGGCTTTTTTCCACTAATTCCCTAATTCTGGCTTTTTTTAAGTTAGTTTGTTCATAGAGATAAAAACCGACATTTTCCCCGACGGTGAGAGAATCAAACAGGGCCGTTTGTTGAAAAACTAAGGAAGTTCGCATCGCTTCTCGACCATCTTCTAGCAATCCCTGACGTAATTGGCCTTTAATACGAATTTCTCCCGCATTTATCCCCGTTAATCCCGCAATTAACCGTAAAACCGTTGATTTTCCCGTTCCCGACGGCCCGATAATTACCAGGGCCTCCCCTCGATAAATGGTTAAATCTAACCCTTCGAGAATAACATTATCCCCGAATCTTTTCGATACTCCTCTCAATTCAATTAACGGTTCTTTCATCGTCGCTTAATTATCTTATAACCTCTGGAATTTTAGGGAGATGGGGAAGTGGGAAGTATTTTCAGTGAACAGTAAACAGTAATCGGTGAATTGAACTCTGATAACTGATAACTGATAACTAATAACTGACTCGATTCTGGCTGCTATAGTAGAAAAGCACCCATTGCTGACGATATCTGAGGTAGATTGCCGTGACTATTGCTTTAGACCAACTGCTCACCCCCGACATTTTTCGACCAGCGCGTTATTTGGGCAACGAGTTAGGTGCTAAACATAAAGAATGGGCAAGTGCGGTGGTTCGTTGGGTGTTAACCTATCCAGAAGTGTACGAAGTGGGGGCATCTAACCTCGGCCATATTATCCTCTACAATATCCTCAATGCACAACCTCGCCAACTCTGCGATCGCACTTATTTACCCGCACCGGATTTAGCCCAAAAACTCAAACAGACAAAAACCCCCTTATTTGCCCTAGAATCCCGTCGTTGCCTCACAGATTTTGATATTCTCGGTTTTAGTCTCAGTTATGAGCTAGGAGCCACCAATATTTTAGAAATGCTCGACCTAGCGGCAATTCCCTTGACTTGGAGAGCAAGAGATGCGGGTAACTATCCGCTAATTTTTGCCGGGGGACAAACTGCCACCTCTAACCCCGAACCCTACGCCGACTTTTTTGATTTTATTGCCCTTGGTGATGGCGAAGAATTATTGCCAGAAATCGGTTTAATTTTAGAAGAAGGTAAACTAGCTAATCTAAGCAAAGAAGAACTATTGCTAGATTTAGCCCAAATTCCGGGGGTATATGTGCCGCGTTTCTACGATGTCACCCCAATCGGTGCAGTTATCCCCAATCGTGACGATGTACCGAAAAGAATTTTACGCCGGGTAGCCACTCCTATCCCAGCCTATTCTATCGGTTTAGTTCCCTTCGTGGAAACGGTTCACGATCGCCTAGTGGTGGAAATTCGTCGCGGTTGCACTCGGGGATGTCGTTTTTGTCAACCGGGGATGTTAACCCGTCCCGCGCGGGATGTGCAACCGGAAGCAGTCATCGAATCGATTGAAAAAGGAATGCGAGCGACGGGATATAACGAATTTTCTCTATTATCTCTCAGTTGCTCCGATTATCTAGCTTTACCTGCCGTGGGTATGGAGATTAAAAACCGTCTCCAGAATGAGAATATATCTCTATCCTTACCCAGTCAAAGAGTCGATCGCTTTGACGAAAATATTGCTAACATAATTGGGGGCAATCGTCAATCGGGTTTAACCTTTGCACCGGAAGCGGGAACCCAACGAATGCGCGATGTGATTAACAAAGGGTTAACCAACGAAGAATTACTCAGAGGGATAAAAACTGCCGTCGAACAGGGTTGGGATAAGGTCAAACTCTATTTTATGATCGGTTTGCCAGGGGAAACCGATGTGGATGTGATTGGTATCGCGGAAACGGTGCGCTGGTTGCGTCGGGAATGTCGTTTACCGAAGCGGAAACCCCTCGATTTTACCCTAACTATCTCGAATTTTACCCCTAAACCCCATACCCCCTTCCAGTGGCATTCCGTCTCCACGGCCGAATTTATCCGCAAACAGGAGTTATTAAGACAGGAATTCCAGGGTATGAGAGGGGTAAAAGTCAATTATACCGATGTCCGCATCTCGGCCATGGAAGATTTTATCGGTCGCGGTGACAGAAGTTTAGGGAAAGTGGTGCTGCGCGCTTGGCAATTGGGAGCGGGGATGGATGCTTGGTGGGATAATACAGAAAAAGCCTATCAAGCATGGTCACAGGCGATCGAAGAATCCGGTTTAACTTGGAAATATCGTCAGGTAGAACAGGGAGAATGGAATATTTTTGCCGATGCAGACAAAGATATTTTAGAGCGTCCTTTGCCCTGGGATCATCTGGATACCGGTATCGATAAAAAATGGCTAGAGGAGGACTTAAAACGCGCTCTAGACGCGGCAACGGTTCCCGATTGTTCTTTTGAGGGTTGTTCCCATTGTGGCGTTTGTAGCGTCGATTTTGGCCATAATATCGTCATTGAAGCGCCTGCGATTCCCGCTTTTGCCGGACATTTTCAACCCAATCAAGAACGCGCCCAAAGAATTCGGGTTTGGTTTGGCAAAATTGGCGAAATAGCCCTAGTTAGCCACTTGGATCTCGTGCGTTTATTTGATCGCGTCGTCCGTCGGGCTGCTATTCCCATTTCCTTTACCGGTGGATTTCACCCTGGTCCGCGCATTTCGATCGCCAATGCCTTATCCTTGGGAGCAACCAGTAGCGGTGAGATTGTCGATTTTGAATTGACAAAAGTGATGGATTTAGAGACGTTTAAACAGCAGTTAACCACACAATTACCCGCAGATTTGCCGGTTTATCAGGTGGAAGAAATTCCCTTAAATGCTCCTGCTGCCACCCGTGTGTTAGAAAAAGCCGAGTATTTGCTCACTTTTAATAGCGAGGGAATTGACTGCCAACAGTGGCAAAATTGGATCGAGGCAATTAAACAAGCAACGGTGATGGAACGGGAAAAAACCACCAAATCCGGCAAAAAAGTCACGATTAATCTGCGAGAACAATTATATGAATTAGAGTTAAAAACTGTTGACAAACAAGCCGTTTTGTGCTATGTGGGCAGTTGTCGCAATGATGGCACTTTACTGCAGCCCGATCATATCGTCGAGATGTTAGAAAGGGTTTCTGGCCAAGAAATTTCGCTGCTTAATTTTCATCGTCAGCACTTAATTTTAGGAGCTTAACTATCGTAAATTGTTCCCTTTATGCTCTAACTCCAGAGAGTCAACTAATCTTGATCGACTAATTCCAAGGAATCATCAACCAAAGCTGGCCGGTAATTTTGAACAGCCAAAAGTTTCCTAAGAGACAGATTCACCTAATCAAATAAAAGGAGATGAAAATTAAAATCTGGTTGATTTCAGGCTACCGGCAATAGTCACTGATAACTGATCACTGATAAACTTATTGCAAGGCGTCGAAGACTTTAAACATGGGTAGGTACATAGACACAAGAATAGTTCCCACCATGACCCCAATAGCAACCATCATCAAGGGTTCAATGATACTGGTTAAGGCTTTAACGGCCTGTTCCACCTCATCTTCGTAGAAATCCGCCACTTTCATCATCATTGTATCTAATTCTCCTGTTTCCTCACCAATACTAATCATTTGAATGGCCAAAGGTGGGAAAACATTGGCTTTTTGTAGGGCGAAACTCATCATTCCCCCCTGCTGAATTTCCCTCTTAGCAGTAGCGATCGTATTAGCAATTACCTGATTACCCACCGTATTAGAAACTATATCAAGGGAATTCAAAATCGGGACACCAGAACGCGTCAGAGTCCCAAAAACCCGGCAAAATCTAGCCACAGCCGATTTTTTATTCAAATCGCCAAAAAGGGGCATTTTAAGGAAAAACCAGTCAATTTGCAGACGACCTATCGGGGTTTTGTAATAGCGACGCAGCAAAAAAACCGTGGCAGCAATGGTGACAATCGGAATTAAAATCAACCAACTACGCATCACACCACTTAAAAAGAGCATAAATTGCGTTAAAGCTGGTAGTGGCACCTTCAAATCGGTGAAAATTTTCGCAAACACGGGAATTAAAAAGATCGTCATCCCGAAAAACACAATTATCGCCAAAATTCCCACCGCTACCGGATAGGTCATCGCTGATTTAATCTGGTTTTTCAAGCGGGCCATATCTTCCAAAAGTTTCGAGAGACGGAGCAGCACTTCATCGAGTACCCCCCCCGTCTCTCCAGCTTCGATCATACTGACATAAAGTTCATCAAAACATTCGGTATGTTTGGCCATCGCTTGCGATAACGGACTCCCTTGCTGTACGTCGGTGCTAATCGCTTGTAGTGCTTTTCTCATCTTGGGATTACTGGATTGATCCCCCAAAACTCCCAAACATCTCATAATCGGCACACCAGCATTAATCATTACCGAAAATTGACGGGAAAAAACCGCTTTATCTTTGATGGAAATCTTGGCAAATATCAACTCTAAACTAGAAAGATCTATCTCTCCTCCCGCTTTTTTGACTTTACCGACGGCGGCATATTTTGCCTTCAGTATCATTCGAGCATGATCGGGAGACATAGCTTCAACTTTCTCTTGGAAAACTTTTCCAGAGCTGCTTTTAACTTGTGCGACAAAAGTAGGCATAGGACAAATTAGTTATCAGTTATCAGTTATCAGTTATCAGTTATCAGTTATCAGTTATCAGTTATCAGTTACCAGTTCACTGTTTACTGAAAAAACTTCCCACTCTCCTATGCCTTTTAAACAGTATTTATCATTAGAAACGGGCTTTAGTTTTGGCGTTAGCAACGGACCCAGCGACCAGACGTTGTAATTCATCGGGTTTACTACTTTTAGAAATTGCCTCTTCAAAGGATATAACACCGCTAACAACTAAATTAGCTAATCCCTGTTCCATAGTTTGCATTCCTAGCTTCATTCCCGTTTGAATTGCCGAGTAAACTTGGGGGGCTTTTCCTTCGCGAATTAGGTTGGCGATCGCTGGAGTTACCACCATGATTTCCTGTACCATTGCCCGGCCAAATTCCCCCGGTTTGGGATTTTTTTTCTTGACTAGGTTTTGACTAAAAACTGCTAGTAAAGAATTGGATAACATGGCGCGAATTTGTGCCTGTTGGTTAGCGGGGAAAACGTCAATAATCCGATCCACTGTTCCCGCTGCCGAGCTAGTGTGTAGGGTTCCGAAGACTAAGTGACCGGTTTCCGCCGCCGTAATTGCCAAACTAATTGTTTCTAAATCCCGCATTTCTCCCACAAGGATAATATCAGGGTCTTCTCGTAACGCTGATCTTAATGCGTTAGCAAAACTCTTGGTATCTTCTCCTTTTTGTCGTTGGTGAAACAGGCTTTTTATATTAGGAAAAACGTATTCAATTGGGTCTTCTACAGTCAAAATATGTTCAGAACTAGTCCGATTAATTAAGTCTAAAATTGCCGCTAAAGTGGTAGTTTTACCTGAACCTGTTTGGCCAGTTACGAGAATTAATCCCCTCGGTCTTTCCGATAATTCTCGGATCACTGCTGGTAAATTTAATTGTTCAAAGTTAGGCATTTTAGAGGACAAAGCGCGTAAACAAGCTGCATAGGCTCCCCTTTCTTTATAAACATTGATCCTAAATCTTGCTAATCCTTTCACCCCGTATGAACAGTCTAATTCCCAATTCTGCTCTAACTCTTTTATTTGAGTATTATTGAGCATACTAAAAATCAATTTCTGACAATCTTGCGGGGTTAAAGATTTTTCATTAATCGGGATGAGTTTGCCACTAATGCGAAAATAGACCGGCGCACGGGACTGAATGTGCATATCGGAACCGCCCATCTCGACCAATTGTTCCATTAAATCTTCGATCATTAATTCCATAAGTTAAACTCCATCTATAAGGTAAAATCAGTGAACAATAACCAGTAACTATTGAAAAGACATTGGGAAAGTGCTATTTAAGAGTACTCACTTAATACTCCTTACTTAAAACTCAAATCTCATAACTGATCACTGATAACTGAAAAACTATCTTAATAACTAAATCGCGGTCTCATACAATAGGGACAATCGAGCCATTCTGGTTGTAGTTCAGCGCGACAACCACTACAGATTAAACCGCTTTTCCGTTTGGCTTTTAATTCCGCTTCTAGACCAGAATCGGTCAGTGTCACCCGTTCTACTTCTTCGAGGGTGGTGTAACCCTCGCGCACCAGATTTAAACTATAGGCTAGGAGTGTCACCATGCCCTCATCAACGGCCGCCTCCTTAATGCGATCGGTTGTCGCCCCTTGGTTAATTAACTGCTGTATTCGTTCACTATTCTGCATTACCTCATAGACACCGATGCGATCTTTGTAACCGCTGCCAGCACACTTAAGGCAGAGATTGCCCTGTTTTCGCGCTTGTTGAATTTCCTCCATAGTTAGGGTATTAGCCTTATAAAAAGTCACTTCCTGTTCATTGGCAGCGGAAAGACCAAAACGGGCTAATTCCTCTTGACTAGGGTGATAGGCGACCCGACACTGGGTACAGACGCGCCGCACGAGACGCTGGGCCAAGATTCCCAACAGAGAACCAGAAATCATAAATGGTTCAATCCCCATTTTATCAAGACGAACGATCGCACCTGCGGCATCGTTAGTGTGTAGGGTAGTTAAGACCAAGTGACCGGTTAAGGCGGCCTCGATCACCGTTTTAGCCGTTTCCTTATCCCTAGTTTCTCCCACCAGAATCACATCCGGATCTTGTCGCAGGAATGCCCGCAGAATCGAGGCGAAATCCATGCCTTTTTCGCGAATTACCTGCACCTGGGTGATGCCTGGCAGAGAATATTCGATCGGGTCTTCGGCGGTATTAATATTAATTCCGGGGTGATTTCTTTCCGCTAACACCGAGTATAAAGTGGTGGATTTTCCCGAACCAGTGGGGCCTGTCACCAGCAACAGACCAAAGGGACGACTGGCCAAGTCCCGGAAAATTTGCAGAGTATTTCGATCGGTGATTAGTTTATCTAAACCCAACTGGGTAGCCGAGTTATCGAGAATCCTTAAACAGACTTTTTCCCCGTAGCGACTGGGCAGGGTATTAACCCGAAAATCTACTTTTCGTCCTTGATACATCCGCCGAATTTTACCATCCTGGGGAAGACGACGTTCGGAAATATCGAGATCGGCCATGATTTTAAACCGGGCTGTGACCGCTGGGGCGATTTTTTTCGGCAGTGGCTCAAAAGCTTGATGAAGAACTCCATCTTTGCGAAAGCGAATTTTCAGGAATTCTTCTTGGGGTTCGATGTGAATATCGGAGGATCCTTCCTGTAGAGCTTTAGCTATAATTTTATTGACAAGGTTGATGACGGGGGCTTGATTAGCATCCCCTTCTCCGAGATCATCGGCCACTTCATCGTTAGCAACACCAGAGGTCAAATCAAGACTGCCGACAATATCGGTCAGATCCGAGAGTTTTTCCAGTTCTTTTTCTTTTTGTAGTCGGGCTTTCTCCCGTTCTAGTTCCGATTGGGCTTGGTAGAATTTTTCCAGTAATCTTTCATAATCTTCCCCGGCAATCACCAAACGCTGTAAACCTAACTCCCTGGGGCGGAGAATACGATTGATATCGTCAGTAGCCGCGAGGTTGTCGGGATCGACCATGGCTATCAAAATCGCGGTTGGCTCTCCTTCGATTCGACGCAGGGGGATGAGACGATAGCGACGACAAAGATCGATCGGAATCAAAGAATCGATCAGCCTGGCTATTTCCAGTCCATCCACGTCGCTCAACTCGGGGTCGATCGATTCGACTCCGTAGAGAATTTTTAGTTCAAATAACTGGTTTTTCTTATACTGTCGCTGTAAATCCGGGGGCAAAGGCCGCCCGGTTAGTTTTTGCAATATTTCTACTAGCGATCGTCCCGATTTCCGCGTTTCCACCAGGGCCTGCTGCATTTGCTCGGCACCGATATAGCCCGACTGCACTAACTTGTTACCAAAAGGGGAAAAGTAATTGCGTAGGGCGACAGCACGGGTTTTCTTGGAAGAAAATGTCATAGACGATTCCTAACCTCTCCACTACCCTTTAATCTTCCCAATTTTACCGATAAAACTGTATTCTAGCAAAAATTTTTCTAGATCACTGATTATCGATCGGGGCTGCTTATATCTAGTTACGGATCTTGTCCACAAAATGTTACATTAAGGGTTAAACCTTGATTATTAGCTGGTACTTAAAGACCAAAATCAGCATTAAATGGTCATATATTGCCAAATTCCCCACTAAAATCCTATACCATGAGTGCAGAACCAAATACCTCGGCAATTTTCGACGAAAACCAAGAATCCTCTTCTAATTCCCCTGAATCTCCTACAAACGAATCAGAAGCCAGTGTCACCGATGAAGCCAAAACGGTGACGGACAAGGCCGCCTCTAGCGAGGAATTTTCCTTTCTAGGTGGAATGACTATCGATACTCTACAAGAGGAAATTGATACTCTCAAACAGCAGTTAGAGGAACAAACCCAACAGGTTGATGCCTATAAGAAACGCTATATCACTCTAGCAGCCGAGTTCGACAATTTTCGCAAACGCACAGCCAAGGAAAAAGAGGAACTGGAAACAAAAATCAAGGGCAAAACCCTGATGGAAATTCTTGGTGTGGTGGATAATTTTGAGCGCGCTCGTACTCAAATTAAACCAGCTAACGATGGCGAGATGGGTATTCACAAGAGTTACCAAGGGGTCTATAAAACCTTAGTGGACAGTCTCAAGCGTTTGGGCGTTTCCCCCATGCGTCCGGAAGGTCAACCCTTTGATCCTAGCTACCACGAAGCGATGATGCGGGAGTACACCGATGAACATCCCGAAGGCACGGTAGTCGAGCAGCTAGTGCGAGGATACACTCTCGGAGAAGATGTTTTGCGTCATGCTTTGGTAAAAGTGGCCGCCCCCAAAGAGACAGATCCTAACGCTGATCAGTCCGAATCTACTTCCATTCCATCCCAGGAATCTCTCTAACACCTCCACATCAAAAAGTGTTCAGATATTTTGGTTTTGGGGATATGTGTTTCCTCCCTATCTCCTCTTCCCACTGAAAGACTTTTTCTCGCTTTTATCTTTTAATTAAAAACGCTTCTATACCCAAGGCTTTTGCTCCTTGGTAATCTTCTTTTTTACTATCGCCAATATGCCAAGCTTGTGCGGGGGGACAATCATGTTTTTGCAGGGCAATTTGAAAAATTTCCCGATCGGGTTTAGCTGCTCCTGTCTGGGAAGAAATCGTGATCGATCGAAAAAAATATTCTAAGCCTAATTCGGCCAAAACTTGGTAGATACGACTATCAAAATTAGAAATAATGCCCAACTCGATCCCCTGAATCTGCCAGAGTCTTAAAGCGGGAATGACATCCTCGTACAGCACCCAAGGCTCGGCCGTGGCAAAATGATGATAAAGTTCGCCAAAAAAAGCCTCAAAATCGGGAAATCTTTCCAGATAACCTAAATTATTAAAAACTGCCCCAGTCAGCGATCGCCACCAGCGATACTCTAACTCAGGAATTTGTGCCGGTTCAACGTCAGGAAAAGCTAGGGGGGGAGAAGTGGGGAAAATAGCCAAGAAAGACTGTTCTAGACTCTCGGCCGCCACCTCTACCCCAAAATCCGCCGCTATTTGACTATAAATTCCTCCGACACTGCCTTTTACCCCAAAAAGGGTTCCCACAGCATCGAGAAAAATAACTTGCGGTTTCTGCATAAGAGTTTTGTCTTTAACGGTCTAACTGAGGTTTTTAGGGTCAGCCCTCTAGGTGACCTAAAAAACCTAACCATTGCTTATTTTAAAGGATTATGGCCGAAATTCTTGGATCCCTTGCCAAACCCTTAATACCTCTGCCACTGTCCATGCTTGGGCAAAAGCTCCCCTAGTAGTAAAAGGAGCATTACCATCGAAAATTTCACTTAAATTACCGATACAGCTATCCCGAAGATGGTCAATCATCGGTGTTAAAAAACTCTCAGCCAGGATGGGATCGCGATAGACTTTTAGATGGGCTTCGATAAATGCCCCTAATAACCATCCCCAGACTGTCCCCTGATGGTAGGCACTATCTCTTTTTAAGCGATCCCCACTGTAAACGCCACGGTAATCAGGATGATCCACATCTAGCGATCGCAAACCGCGAGAAGTCAAAAGTTTTAAAGCACAAATATCGAGAATGGCCTTTTTCTGTGGGGAATTTAATAACTCCTCCACCGACAAAGACAGGGCAAAAAGTTGATTCGGTCGTAAACTGGCATCATTACCCTTGTCCGTATCTAAAACATCGTAACAGTACCCTAGAGAATCGTCCCAGAAGCGAGAAAACCCTTTTAAGGTCATTTCTCTCATTTTTTCGTAATCAGTGGCATCCATGCCCAAATACTGGGCAAATTGAACCATAATTTTTAGGGCATTGAACCAAAGAGCATTAATTTCTACGGGTTTGCCGATGCGGGGAGTAATCACCAGATCATCAACTTTGGCATCCATCCAAGTTAACTGTACTCCAGTTTCGCCAGCATAGATCAAACCATCATCATCTAGGTGAATATTGTAGCGAGTACCGCGACGAAACCAAGCGATCACTTCCGTTAAAGCGGGATAAATAGTTCTGAGAAACTCAAAATCTTGGCTTTGGTTAAAATAGGAACGAATGGCTTCAAAATACCAAAGAATAGCATCGACAGCGTTATATTCGGGCATTTCTCCGCCATCGGGTAGCAAATTCGGCAATAAACCCCGGTCTAGATAACGGGAAAAAGTTAGTAAAATCTGACGGGCGATCGCAGGTCTGCCTGTAGTCAAAGTTAATCCTCTTAGGGAGATCATCGTATCGCGACCCCAATCACCAAACCAAGGATAACCTGCGATTATCGTTTTGCCGTCCGGTTGATCGGGAAGAGGACGACTAACGATAAACTGGTCGGCAGCGAGGGTAAGTTGTTGAATCCATGGCGGCTGCTGGGGATTAATCAGACTATTTTCGTAGCGATAGCGAGACTCTAGAGAAGATTGACCGTCTAAACTGGGATCGGGACGGGTACTAGCGGCAATTGTCACCGATTCTCCCACTTTAAGAGTAGCCGAAAAACTGGCGGCATGGAGATGATTTTCCCGATCGATTAAACCACGATAACGTTCCACGGCCAAATCAAAGCGATAATACCAGATATGAGCGGGAAAAACCTCTCCCTGACTGATTAATAGATAAAAAGGGACAGCATGGTCATAGGCAATCACTCTTACTCCTTTTTCTAGGGGACTAATAGCCATTTGCCAGTTAAAACCCTGGGTATTGCCGTGAAAATCACGATAATTGACAAAAGCAGTGAGATTCAGGGTTAAAGGAGAATTGCCGCGAAGGTAGGTATAGCGAGTATAGGTGGTATTTTCTTCCTGTTCCATCCAGATACGCTTTTCTAGTAAGGCATCCCCACAGATAAAAGTCCAGACGGGAATTGTCCCTTCCAGATGAAAACTTTCGATATTAATATAGCCTTGTGGTTCGATCGTAGCACCTAACCAGCGATTGCTGGCCAGATGATAGAGTTTCTGGCTATATTGTACCGATTCATCGATTTTAGTCACTAGAAGTGTTCTTTTCGTCGGTGGAGCCAAAGCAGCGATCAACAGGCCATGATAACAGCGCGTTAGCAATCCGGCCACGGTCCCCGAGGCAAAACCACCAATACCATTAGTGACTAACCATTCGCGCTTTTCAGCCACCGGGAGACAATTACAGATATCTCGACCAAAACGGAGCTTGACCATAGGCTTCCAAATTCCTAGGAATTTTGTTATAATCAAAAATTGTGTCTTTAATATCTATAGACTAACTCTATCTTAAGGAGAAAAATCAGCAGTGAGTAAACGTACTTTAGAAGGAACCACGCGCAAACAGAAGCGCACTTCCGGATTTAGAGCGAGAATGCGTAGCGTCAACGGACGTAAAGTCATTAAAGCTCGTCGGAAAAGAGGACGCTATCGTTTAAGTGTTTAGGTTATTCTGGGAACCGACTAATTTTCGTGGGATTACCCCAAGTTCACCGCTTAAAACATCGACAGGATTTTCAAGCTGTCTATGGAACAGGGAAGCGTTATCACGGTTCCCACTTAACCTTAATTAGTTTAGAGGATTCTAGCCCGGATAAGCCTCTTCCCAGTCGTTTTGGCATCTCGATTAGCAAGAAAGTTAGTAAAAAAGCAGTGGTTCGTAATCGACTCAAAAGGCAAATAAGAGCGGTAATTCGGCAGTTATTGCCAGAAATAGCGACAGGATGGCGAGGGATAATCATTATCCGTCCCGGGGCGATCGAGTGCAATTATGAACATTTTTTGCGAGAATTAAAGCAGTTGTTAGTGAAGGCCAATATAATTCATGGGCATTAAAGAAGAAACTTTTTATGAAGGCGGTCCGCACATCGGCGACCTAATCATCAATATACTGCTAGGATTTACGGTGATTTGTTTACCTTTAACCGTTGGGGCAGTGGTGCGGGCAATCTGGTTAAGATATAAGATAACCGATCGGCGGATTTCAATCACCGGGGGTTGGATGGGACGCGATCGCACAGATATTATCTATTCAGAAGTGGCAAAAGTGGCAAAAATGCCGAGAGGAATTGGTATTTGGGGGGATATTGTCGTAACTCTCAAGGATAGAAGTCGTTTAGAAATGCGCGCGATGCCGAAATTCCGGGAAATTCATGACTATATTGCCGAAAGAGTCGCCGATAAAACCGGTCGTCCCCTAGAATCGATCATCAGTCAATAAAACAAAATAATCGATCACCGAGATTCGATAAATTAGATTTGTCAAAGTGAACCCCTATTAAACGAGAAGGCATAGATTAAAGCCATGGATTTTGGAGTCGGATTTATTTCCACAAATATCATGTTGCCAATCCTAGATTTTTTCTTTCGGATTGTGCATAGTTACGGTTTCGCCATCATTGCTTTAACGCTGGTGGTCAGATTTGCCGTCTTTCCCCTCAGTGCCGGCCAGATTCGCAATATGAGAAAAATGCGAATCACTCAACCCCTAATGAAGGAAAGACAGGCAGAAATTCAACAACGCTACAAAAACGACCCCCAAAAACAACAGGAGGAAATGGGCAAATTAATGCAGGAGTTGGGCAATCCCCTAGCCGGTTGTTTACCCCTGTTATTACAAATGCCGATTCTTTTGGCTTTATTTGCGACGCTGCGGGGTTCCCCCTTCTCGGATATTAACTATACTGTCGATTTACAGGTGTTGCCGAGCGAACAAATCGCCCTCGTCCAGCGCCAACCCTATGCCACCAAACCCCAAAACGTTTATATTGACGAGTCTCTCCACTATCCCATCACCGCTTTTTTACCCCAAGGCAATAAAATCGCCCCGGGAGAACAGGTAAAAATCGACCTGCAAAACGACCAGGGCAAGTCCTTAAGCCAATTAGCCACGGAAGTACCCGAAAATAACCTAAAACCCACCTACGAGGTGGTTAAGGGTCAAGAACTGGTGCAGGTGAATGAAGACGGTTCCATCGTCGCTTTAGCCCCCGGAGATGCCAGTATTAAAGTTATCGTGCCGGGGATTGCCGCTAATACGGGTTTTCTCTTTATTGAGGCCCTGGGAAGAATTGGGGCAACCGGTGCCAATGGTGAAATTCACTGGGATATTTTGGCGATGGTGATCGGTTTCGGTATTAGTATCTATGTTAACCAAGAGTTATCCGGCGCCGGTGCGCCTTCGGGGGGGGCAGCTCAACAACAGCAAACGGTGAATAAAATCACCCCGATAATTTTTAGTATGATGTTCCTGTTTTTCCCCTTACCGGCGGGGGTATTGATGTATATCCTAACTGCGAACATCTTCCAAACTATTCAAACGGTGATTTTGATGCGGGAACCGTTACCGGAAAACCTGCAAAAATTGGTAGCGGAACAGGAAAAAACGGAAAAATCCCGCGATGCTCTCCCCTTTGAAAAACGTTCTAGCAAGAAAAAGGAAAAAACATCGTAATGAGTATATGGGAGCAAAATAGCGAGAAAGCTAAACAATGGCTGGAAAAACTGCTAAAGTTGATGGCCATGCCCGCAGATGTCCAGATTGGAGTGCAGGAATTGGGAACTGGACCTTCCTCCTGTTGGTTAATTATTGATAGCAGTCAATTGAGTCCCCAACAAGTGGAACTCCTCCTCGCTAACAAGGGTGAGGGACTGGATGCGATTCAATCCCTAGCTAATACGATTCTAAATATTGGTGTCGAGTCGGCAGAACATCAGTTCTATATTGTCGAAATCAACGGCTATCGTCAACAAAGACAGTCAGAACTTTTCGACTGGGTTAATCAAGCGGCGACGCAAGTGCGGCAAACAGGACAGGAAATAGAATTAAAAGCCCTATCTTCGGCGGAACGTCGCCAAATCCATGCCTTTTTTCAGGAAGAAAACGATTTAACCACGGAAAGTCGCGGCGTGGAACCCGATCGCCGGTTAGTAATTCGTTTAAAATAAGACCAAAGGGTGGGGTAAAACCTGCCCTCTTTTTTATTTTAGGCTTTAGCCTTCTTGCTCACTCTAAAATTGAGTTGAGAATTACCACAGCCATGGAGATATAAAATTAGAAAATACGACCACCTCGACGGTTGGGAGCTAAACCACGATTACTGGGTGTAAAGCAGTAGGCATCGCGATTGATTCGTCGAATATTCTCTTGTAAAAATCGATCACAATTGCCCTCTGGAACGATAATTGTTTGATAGAGCGATTTTCCCGATAGATTACTATAGTAAGGAATCCAAAGAATACCCAGATTTTGAAATCCATATTTGAAGTGTAGTTCTTCCCCGCGTTTCTTTGCTTCGTATTCGGTCTTCCAAGCTGACTCGGCAATTACTCGCAGACCTTCAAAATCGGCACTGTGCCAGTCAAGACGTGGAGCAGCGAAAACCTCACCGAAAAATGTACTCGAAAATGCCATGCACATCATCAATAAAGTGATTTCTTGTCTGATATTCATGAAAAATTGATAACTGAAATATTTTTTATTTTAACCTCAGTTCGAGATAAGCCGAAACCCTAATTTTACCGTAGCCAGTCAGTCCTATTCTTTCCTGAAAGTCATGGCAAAATCTGCTGGGTGCATCTCATGTTTGTAAATCTACCAAGTTGGGATTTTTACGGGGAAACTCCTCGATAAAATTGGGCGTTACTTGCGATTTTATCACTCAATCCCAGCTTTTGGGGGGTTCTACCC